>JBJTUB010000129.1:0-10416 GCA_046080465.1 Vampirovibrionales bacterium
CCTGTATCGGCCAAGGTAGCCACAAACGGCGATGGCTTCGTTTTATTCGGATTTTTCTGCGGAGGCGTCATCTTCGGGGGAGTCCTCGTCATCCATCAGGTGTAGGGTGGCTTCCAACTCTTCGGCCAACTCATCAGCAGAGGGGAGGTTATCCGCCTGCCAATTTTTACATTTTTTAAGAGGCTTTACGTTACAAGGGGCATAGCTGGGGGCGTGCAACAAAATCAACTGGCGTGCCAATTCCCGAATATCGAGGGGGAGGCGAATATCAATCACTTCGTAAAAATCATCGTCACTAAGTTCGTACTGGCCTTCTTGCTTGTTACTTTTGCCTGCCAAGGAAGAAAGCACAAAGCGTTCCTGCACATCAGCTTCAATGGGAGTCCATACCTCGCCCGTGCATTGTTGGCACGCCACTCGGGTACTGCCTTCCATGCGTCCAACGGCTTCCACACCCGTGCTTCGCTTAAAAACAGTTAAACGCAAGTTGACATCGGCCATGAGATCGTCAGGATCTTCAAAGAGCAAGCGGCCTTCCCAGTGGCATTTTTGATCGTGACTGTGCCAAAAGTTCAGTAAGGGGAGTTCTTCATCGGGGTTGGGGGGAAGCGACGCCCCGCCAGAAGGAGAAGAGGTTGCAAGCATGACATAAAATCACTTTATACTGTATATTATAAAACGTTCTGAAGGAGGGGCTTTACTCCCTCTCCCTATACCTTACCTGTGTTAAAGGCGTTGATAGGCATCGCCGTACACACCGTGATGCTTGAGGCGTTCCACCGCTTCTTGTAGTTTTGCTAACGGAGAGACTAACGAGAGACGCACATAGCGATCGCCCGCTTGGCCAAAGGCTCGCCCTGGGGTAAATACCACCCCTGTTTGACGCATCACTTGCTCTACAAACTGATTTGAGTTTTCCGCCGTGGCAGGAATCTGCATCCACAGGTAGAATGAGGCTTTGGGTTCTTTCATCTGCCAACCCAAGGCACGCAAGGCAGGCACCATGTAATCTCGGCGGGCTTGATACTCACTCACCACATCGCCAATCAAGGTTTCGTAATGGTTGAGTGCGGCCGCCCCTGCATCTTGAATGGCGTTGCATACGCCGTAATCCATGGTGGTTTTGGCACGATACAGTGTACGAATAATTTGCGGATTGCCCACGGCAAAACCCAATCGCCAGCCTGCCATGTTAAAGGTTTTAGAGAAGGAATGAAACTCAATGGCCACATCCTTCGCCCCTTCAATTTCTAAAATACTGATGGGTTGGTAGCCGTCGTAGGCAATTTCGCCGTAGGCCATATCGCTTACCAGTACGATGTGGTACTTACGACAAAAATCCACCACTTTTTGTAAAAAGGCTCGGGGGGCTTCCACACCCGTGGGGTTGTTAGGGTAATTGAGCAACAACATTTTGGCACGCTTGGCCACAGATTCGGGGATAGCGTCTAAATCAATGAGGAAGTCATTCTCTTGGTGCATGGGTAGGTAATGAATATCCGCACTGGCCAATGAGGCGGCACGCATGTATACAGGGTAATACAACGAAGGCACCAAAATGGTTTCGCCTTCATCTAAATAGCCTAAAATAATATTGGCAATGCCTTCTTTGCTCCCAATCAGGGGTTGAACCTCGGTTTTGCTACAGAGGCTCACGTTGTAACGGCGTTGCATAAAGTGGCACACGCTATCTCTAAAACTCTGTTTGCCTTCAAAATCGGGGTAGGCGTGGTTGGCGGGGTCGGCAATGGCTTGTTGCAAGGCTTCCAACACCAGCGGGGGGGTGGGTCTATCGGGGTTGCCCATGCCTAAATCGACCAGTTCCATGCCACTTGCACGCACCTCGTTTTTAATACGAGCGAGTTCGGCAAAAACGTAGAGGGGCAGTTGCGTCACCTGCTTGGCCGCAAAAGGCAGAGTATTAGCGGTGGCAGTAGAGGAAGTGGCGGTTGTTTCTGCGGGTTGATTCGATCGAACCGCATCCGCCGCAACAGCAGCAGCCACCGAAGGCGATACGGACGATGCGTTACAGGAATCAAACGAGGCAGAAGAAGACAAAGACACGATAAACACCACTTCTAATTAAACTTAAATCTTTATAGAAAGCTCTGCAAAAGGGTTTGTTGAGGCTTCTAAGTTCCTCGTTTCGTGTCGTCTTTCAGACGACTTTGAGAGGCCGGGGCTTCCGCCCATTCAACGAAAACAAATATTCTTTCTTTTTACGCAAGATCTTATCATTGCGAGAGCGAATGCTTCTCACCCCTTCAGTAGTTATAGGGGCTTCGCCCCTATAGACCCGTTTTTAAAAAGGGGGTTTACGCAACCAGATTTCAACACTTCATTGCACGCCCGAAGGGGCTTTTGCAGAGCCTTCTATACACTATTTAACTTGGTTAGTATACACCAAACATGGCTGATAGCAAGAACTCCAACAACAAACGAACTCATCCCATGTCAATCACTACAATAAAAAACCGCTTGCAACAGAGACAAGCGGTTGAGTTTACAAATATAACAATTGTTCAAACGTATTCGCAAAAACTTAACAAAACGAGATGGCCAACATCCATATGCCTACGCCAATAACGCACCATGCAGCTGTAACCCAAGGGTATAAACGGTAATCCATGTGTTGCCTTCATACTTTCTTTTAAATAAGTTTATCGCAACAAACAAACGTTGCCCATTATTTATAGTAACAGTAACCCTTGCGTACGTGTTAGTTTCTTTGTAAAAGCTTTAGATTTTCGCAGGCTTGGCTGTAACGACAAATAAATAAGCGATGCCCACTGCGTGGGTGCAGTAACAAGTGTTGTTGCCAAGCCGTGGTGGTTGCCTCGGCTTGATCTTCCACCAAATACAGAAGCCCTAGCAAAAACCAGCCGTCGCCTTGTTCGCTTTCATACCGCAACACCTCGGCTAACTGTTGCCGAACCAAGCCCACCTGCCCTTGCTGCTTCCAGATATCTACCATGTTTTGATAGTACACCGTGTTACTAGGGGTAAGGCGTACGGCGGTTTGCAAGCTTGCCACGGCTAACGACGATTCGCCCAAGCCCACATAGGCCCACGCCAACTGTTGATACAACGGGGCCGAGGCCTCGGCAAAGGGAACATAACGCAAGGCCTGCATCGTGGCATCTCTGGCAAAGGCGTATCGACCTTCGGCGAGGTGTTGTTGCCCACGGTGCATCCACGTTTGCGAGTTGCTACTATACGGATGCCCCCCTGATAAAGGGCAATATGCCCACGCTGTTACAAGGATGCTACTTGCCCACAACAAAGCCATCACCACGCTTAAATAAGAGGACATTCGTTTAGGGCGATGCCTAGTGGTTTGAAGCGTCTGTTGCTGTTTCATGGAGGCTCCGCTAATCGTTCAATACGTATGGGGTTTGATACGCCTGCTGCAAAGCGGGTAGTAACAACGTGTACCCTAACCGCTGAGCGTGGTGAGCCAAGGACTGCTGACCCTGCTTTAGCTTGAACTGTAGCTGTTGCCGTTGAGTTGCATTCCACTTAGCATCGCCTAATAAAACGCTATACACCCGTAACGGATGAACCTGCCAAAAAAGCTGAAGGCCTCGAACGCCCCCTTGCTGACACCACGTTAACGCTTGCTGAATGGGTGCTTGAGCCTGTGTTAGCTCTTGCGGGGTGGCGTGCAACCAACGAGCATGTGCTATCACGTGCCACGCCACCCCCTGTTGATGCGACAATAAACGCTGGCCAAACTGCTTGAATAGATCGGGTTGCAGGGCAATACAGTAGGGAGCGTAGGGCAAGCCCCACCAGCCGTGGCTGTGTAGCACATCGTTCCATAAGTGTTGAAGAGAACGGGTTAAGGGCGGGTTAAGCATGGGTTGGGTTGCTTCCACACGCTGATCCTCGTTTCTACCTTCTGCTGTGTGCGATTCGTGAAACAGTTGAGGGTGTAAAACCGCCAACAAGGGCAATACCTGAGTCACCCGTTTCACATTTCCCGCCAAAAAGCGGAGGGGGGCCAAAATAGCATCGCAAGCCTGCATGAGTGTGACAGGCAACTTGCCCCCACCGTGCCACGCCAGTTCGCACACGGCAATGGCCCAGTCTAGCAATACTTCCCACAACAAGGTGCGTTCCACGTTTTGTAAACGTTCCGCCTTGAGGGCAGCCAACCAATGCGTTTCTAACACCTGTGCCAGTTGCTCTAAGGCCTGTTGTGCCTCGGGTAATTGGCCTTGCCATAAACGACGACGCACCGTTAACACGTTGGTTCGATACTGCCACAAATGCCGACCCACCAACAAAGTGGCCGATCCTTTAGGCAAGGAGGCCTCACGCTGGGCAACGCTTTGCAACAAATGGTTTAACTGATGCTGACGCTTTTCCAAGGCCTGCCAGTTGGCTTGTTCCAAGGCGGTACTGGCGGCACATAACTGAAACTGTAAGTGATAGAGAAGTAAGGTGGGTTGATGCACCAACACACTCGGCGACAAGGTTGCAAACGAGGCATCCAAACGAGCTTCTTGCTCCGCCGCTTCGTCAAATTGACCCAGCAAACGTAGGCTTTCCAACACGTGTACGCCAACCATGGCCTGCTCGGTTTTAAAATCAGTGGCGTTAATACTGTTTAACGCCCATTGTCTAAACTGCAAGGCTTGGCCAATGTGTAGCTCTTGTTCGGCATCATCGGCCAGTTGCACTAGCCACGCAAAACGGGTTTCATCAGAAATACTGAACTGCTGTTGTTGCAAGGTTTGATACGCTAAATAACGCAGGCCCTGCTTGGCAAATTGCTCGTAATGGGTGGCCTCCTGTTGGGGGTCGTGTTGCTGGGCGTGTCGTGCCAAGGCCACCAGTTGCTCTAGCAGGCTATGGCTTAAAGCGGTAGAACGTTCTTGGTGCAGGGTGAGCTGCCACACCACCACGCCCACACTTAACTGTAATTCAACCCCTAGTATGGGCAGTAGCTGTTGCCACCATTGATGCACATGGTTCAAGGCTTCGGCGAGATACTTACCCTGTACGGCATAGCAAGCTAACAAGCACGGATTCATCGCAACATCTGTACCGAACCCTTCATGCAACGAGGTATAAATCCACGCAAACAGCTGCTGTTGTTCTTCTGGGGCAATGGTACTGGCACACACATCAACCAAGGCAGGGTGCCGAAACATGAGGCCACCTGCCACATCAGGGGTCAGCCAGCCTTGTTCCCACAAGGTAGACATTCGGGCATTAAAGGTGGCTTCATCCTCTTCTTGCATTAAGGCTTGTAGCGTGTTGGGGGCAAAACGTGGCGCCAACAACGAGGCAAAACGCAGTGCCTGTTGTTCGGGTTCGGGTAAGGCTTCTAGGCGACTAAACAACAGATCCTCCAAACTATCAGGCCACACCAGTTTTGCGGACTGCTTTTCGTTCCATTGCAGCCCCCCTGTTGTTTCATCTACCCGCAAGGCGTGGTGAGACATCAACCAGCGTAAGGCTTCTTCAATAGCCAAGGGGCTTCCTTCGGCCAGTTGTAGTAAGTGGTTCAGCTGTTCTGGTGGAAAGCTTGAGAGACCGCCTCCTTGCAGGGGGCCATGCTCTAAGTAATTCAGCAATTCATCACGCTGCATGAGGGGGAGTACCAACACCCGAGCATGAGGCGTGTTTAACCACGATTGCAACCACCCCGAGGGTTGGCCTTGGCTACTGCTTATCACCATTTTCACGTTGGGCAGGTTTAATAAGCCGTGCTTGCAGAGCTGTTGCCAACACCACAACGAGGCTTCATCCATCTGTTCCACGTTATCCAGTTGCAGTACCAAGGGTTTGTGCTGTTGCAAGGTTTCCAGTAAGGTAAACAAGGTAGGTACCAAGCCCGCTTGGGTAGCTGTTAGCAAAGGTTGTTGCAAGGCTCGCTTTAGTTCGGTGGCCAGCTCTTCAGGGCGTTTTAAGCACAACAACGGTTCTAAAACCATCAACTGTTGAGCCTGCCAAGCCCAATTATCAGGAGCCACATAGGCTAAAATATCGTACACATACTGCCACGCATGATGGGCGGGCAAGCCTTCGGTAGGCAGGTTGAACAACCCCCGAAGCAGATCGCAGATCGCCTCAAGGGGGAAGGGCAACGCAGGCAGACGGCCTCCTAAATGACTACGATACGAGCCTGTTTGTAGCCATAGCAGGCCAGGTTCGGCTTGTTCATCGGTGGCGTGGGGGTTTAATTGCTGTTCAATTTGCAGACGAGCTAACTGCAACATCGTTGTTTTGCCCGTGCCTGTGGGGGCTTGCAAATACAGTAACCGAGTGTGCGAACGCTGTGGGTGTAGTTGCTCTGTTAGTTCTTCAAGCAGGGTTCGCCAAGTAACGTGCTGAGCCACCGTGGGGGGTTGACGGCCTTCTATCCAACGGCATCCCACCCACGACGGCGGAAACACGGGGGCATTAAACAACGGCAACCCTAACGAGGGTAACAGCGTTGATTCTTCGGCCAAGATGGGGGTTGGTTCGGCGAAAAACAAAGGCTCTGTCGCATGGTCTTCTGGCACTGCCGAGACGGGCGAGTGCAACAAGACAGAAGCATCCATGGAAGCGTTAACGGGAGCTTTTAACAAGGCTTCAGGCGGATCAGGAAGGCGAGGAGCAGGCGATTCGCTTCGTTTACTGTGTTGGGCTTGAATGGATTCTACAAGCGTATTGGATTTTGGAGAGAATACATGGGCATGCGTTGGGGGGGCTTGTGTCGGTGAGGCGGGTGTGTTTTGGCTAGCCGTGGGTAACGAAAACTCTTGCCACACTGTAGCTGAAGGCTGGGTTGAACCCTCGAACCCTGCCACATACAAATCGCCAAAGCCATCATCATTCACCATACTTTTGGTACTGGTGGCAAAGGGCGATACCCCCTGCGAGGGGGCTGGTAGCTCAGATAACCACGCCTCACGCTGAAGCTCATAAAACAACGGATGCCCATCCTCTGTGGTTAGGGGGGTGCTTGAGGCGTGATCGCTATGAAGCACAGGGGCAAACGGATACAGGGTTTCCCCCACCCACTGCAACACCCCCTGATGAATGACAACACGGTTAGGGCGAGCCAGCAAACGTTCGGTACTACCCGCCATGGGGCTGCGTTTTTTAAGATTATCCAAGCTTAAACCAAAGCGTAAGGGCAGGCCGGCCAGCTTGGCATCTTGCCAGCACAGGCGAATAAACCGCAAACTGCTATGAAGACAATCGGCCACGGTACGGTCTTTGGCAAACAAAATAAAGGCCATGCTTTGATGCACTCGCTCTAAGGTGCCGCCTGTATCACGGGCAAGGCTATCCAATTGCTTGGCCCATTCTTTTAAATGAGCCTCACGCAGAGAGGCATCGCTTAGGGCATCGGGTTCCAATACCCATTCAACACACAGGAGTACCAGCAGACTGAGTTCGGAGGGGGCGTGGGGCGAGGCCGAAGCCGACGAAGAAAGAGGGGCAGGGGTCATAGGGGAGGGGACTCTCTCGTAAAACTATCTAGGTAGTGCTGATAATCAGCCCATCAAGGGGGTGGTTGCTGGTAACGCTACCTAGTTCAAGCATTTTTTGGGTACGTATTATATATAAAAGTGTAGCACAGGGTAGGAGAATCGGGCAATTTAGACGTTATACCATTTTTACAAATGAAGGGCGACTAGTTGATTTCTAGGAGCTTAGACTCGCAGATGAGTGAGGTGTACAGAGACAACCATAAGATCATCGAGAATCGTAGCGACACTGAAAGCGGCATACGCTATTTATAGGGGCTGTTTGCAAATTAAACTATTGTAATGGTAGATACTGCTTGCCAAACCAGAGTAAACCCTTGGTTTTTGTCGTATCTTAATGGGGTATCTAGGGGCGAAGCCCCTAGAATAATTCAGGGGGGGGGGAGAGTTGTAGAGAGGGAGGAACGGCCTCTCTACGTTGCCCACAGGGCAACTTAAGGCAAGGGACTAACACAGTTTGTAAACAACCTTTAGTTAACACTCTCTTAATTCTATAAAAGTATAAGTTACGTTTGAATGGTGGATAGTACCATGTCGTTTCCCTTACCTACTCCTAAAGTATCCGTCATTTTACCCACCTATAAGGTAGAACCCTTTTTTGCCCAGTGCATTGAAAGTGTCATGGCCTCGACACTCAAAGAGATTGAAATTATCCCCGTGGATGATGGCTCGCCTGATGCCTGCGGAGCCATGATGGATGCGTATGCACAGCGGGATGCTCGTATTCGCCCTATTCATCAAACCAACGGTGGCTACGGTAAGGCCGTGAATGCGGGTTTGGCGGTGGCTCAGGGTGCCTATATCGCCATTATTGAAACCGATGATGTGATGAAGCCCACCTTTTTAGAGACTCTGTATCAGTTGGCAGAAAAGCATCAGGCAGATGTGGCCAAGGCGGATTTTTATTATTACCGTGGGGGGCGAGATGTGATTCCACGGCGACGTTTGCGACATGTCGCCCCTGAAGGCGAGGTGTTTACCTTGGACGAAAAACCCGAGCTACTGATTGGGCATGTGTCTATATGGTCGGCGTTGTATCGGCGAGATTTTTTAGAATCGAACGCCATTCGGTTTGAAGAAACGGCGGGTGCTTCCTACCAAGATGGCCCCTTTGCGTATCGAGTGTATGCTGCAGGAGCCAAAATTGTGCTATCTCATCAACATGGGGTGTATTATCGCATGGGCGAAACGCATCAATCGAGTTCGATTAATAACCAAAGCCTTGGCCTGATGCAAATCATTCATCAATCGTGGAAGGCACGAGAGATACTGCGTGAGGCACAAAGGTATGAGGCCGTGAAAGAAGCGTTTTTTCGTCAGGCAGGTAGCCCATGCTTTCTGTTTTTTGCTCAGTTGGCCAATGAACATCGCCCCGTTTATTTTGAGGCGTTGCAAGCGTTGTTTAGGCAAGGCCAGCAGGATGGGGTGACGTTTCAGTATTTTAGCACACCAAGCGATACAGCCTTGCTGGAGGCTTTATGGCAGAATAACCTACAAGCCGCCGTGGATTGGTGTATTCAAACCCAACAGGCAGAAGCCTTGCGTTATCGACACCGCCAACGCTGGTACGCCAAGTTTACAAAACATCAATGGATGCTGATAGTAGGGGGCAGGGTTTTGCTAAACATTCATACCGATTAGATAGTGTCGTCAAGAGGTCAAGAATGGAGGAAGTTCAAGGAAAAACAAACGGCTTTTGAGGCGTGTACACAGAAGTACATAACGAAAAAACGGATTGTTTTGACACAGAAGTTACCCATTATGGGCCTTATGACGACACTGTCTAGCAGAACCTTTGAGAATCTTTCGCTGTATGCCACGGGATTCCACTGTAACAGTGTATTACAATAACCTTCAGCCTTTGGCGTAGTGTGCCGAAAAGAAACGTAAACAGATTATAGAAGGGGATGCAAAAGCCCATTCGGGCGTGCAATGAAGGATTGAACGCTGGTTGCGTAAACCTCTTTGAGAAAACGGGTCTATAGGGGCGAAGCCCCTATAAATAACCTAGGGGGGAGAGTTTGAGAGGGAGGAACGGCCTCTCAAAGTCGTCTGAAAGACGACACAAAACGAGGAACTTAGAACCCTCGACAAACCCTTTTGCAAAGGTCTCTATACAAACGTTTCACATTTTTTGGCAGGGGTAGACGAGGTACGTTTATGATGTTTCCAACATCCTCTTCATTCGGGTACGATGGCACCTTGGCGGGTTCGTTAAGATACGCCCAAACCGTGCAACAACAAGCCAGCAACCAAGAACAGTTTAATCTAAATAATACCGATATGCTGTTTAATACCCAAATGGGGCAACAATTTATTGATAACTTATTTAGCCGTGGTTATACAGATATCAATAGCTTGGTGATGTTAAGTGGTGCGTTGGATGCCTCTTTTTCAACCCCTAGCTCAATGTTTCAGCCTAGCCCGATGGCGTTTAATCAACCTAGATTGTTCTCAGCCTTGCCCTTACCTACGACACCCTCGCTACCTGATGCCACTGAATCTGCGATGCCCGCTTATCGCTTTGCAGAATCGGGGAGTCTTAAAAATCCCAGTGTTACGATTCAAGATGGGGTGCCTGTGGCGTTTGAAGGAGATCCTCGCTTTAGCAACATTAATAGTATGGTGAATGATGCCCTACAGGGTGTGGCTCCAGCGGCGGGTGGCATGGTGCAATTGAAACACGGTGCTGCCCTGAAGAACCTAAAAAATATTGACCCCGAGCTGGCAAAGGGCGTGGAAGAAGAGTTGATTGCGAGAGAAACTCCTAAGCCTTCTTAAGGATTTATAGTCGAAACGTCTCAGCTTGGTGGTAATACCATTTTTATAAATGAAGGGCGTGTAGGTGATTTCTAGGAGCTTAGACTCGCAGATGAGTGCGGTGTACATAGAGGTACATAAGCTCATCGAGAATCGTAGCGAC
>JBJTUB010000130.1:0-22814 GCA_046080465.1 Vampirovibrionales bacterium
CAACGTCTGCCGTTGCATCTGTTGAATTATTATCTAACACCAACAAAGGCAAGTTACGTACGGGCGAACCTTCTGCTAACAGTTGTTGAAATGTTCGTTCTACATGGTTGGCACGATTGTAGGTAATTAAAATAAGCTGTAAGGAGTAAGCGTGTTCTTGGAGTGTCATACGAGTGTCGTTTCTTTTTTAGGTTAGCTTTGTAGAGTATAACAAGATGATGAACGAGCATGGGTAATTAAGCGTTCAATACCTTTAATATAACTAATGGTTGGCTTCCACCCCAAAGCATTAAGGGCTGTTGTATCAGCAACAGACATCATGATTTCATCAGGCCTGTAGGGTAACACACCAAACTGTAATAGGCACTCACTTCCTGATGCTCGATGCAATGTTTCCACCCAGGTTCGTATAGAACAGAGTTCCCCTGTGCCTACCTCTAGGGTTTGATACTGAGGCTCTGCTGTTTTAAGGGCATGCTTTAGTATGTGTACATAGGCGGAAACAGCATCTTGAACATGGATAAAATCACGTTGCTGTTCGCCAAGCGTTAAGGATAAACGAGGAGACGGTTGAGTTACTAAAGCAGTGAGCATGGAGGGTATAAACTTTTCGGGGTGATCGGTTTCACCATATAAATGTTCTAACACAAGGTTATATACCTGAAAATATTGGCTGTAGTAGTTTAGCCAAAGTTGTAAGCTTTTTTTAGATAAAGCATAATGTGCCAATGCAGAATAAGTGGTTAGGGGTTTATTAAAGTAAGAGTCTGTATTGATAAAAATACCAACGCCATAAGAATGAGCCAATTCGCAGAGCCTAATAGGCAAGTGTAGGTTACTTTCAAAAATCGCCGATAAAGGTGTTTCTTTATTTCGCCCGTAAGTGGTTGCCGTGTGGATAATCGCCTGAATTGGGTTTTGTTGAAACTGTTGGTTTAGTGTTGCTTCATCACAAGTAGACCATGTGAGCCGTGGATGGTTTACTACGGATGCCAAACGATGCCGAGACGACGTTGAACGAGCCAAGGCAATGACAGAGTAGTTGTGTTCTAGCAAGGCTTTAACTAAATGACTACCTAAAAAACCCGTGGCTCCTGTAACTAAAATAGCCATACGTTACACCGTCCTTTCTGTTGTTAGGGTTGGCCACTGGTGTTTGGCGAACTCGGCACGATCCAAGAAAGGAGCCATATCCTCTAAACTGGGCGATACCATGGTGCCATCAGGCAGTTGTCGTGCGGAAAGTTTGGGGCTAAAGTTGTAATCGGCATCCATCACCACCTCGCACACCACAGGGCCGGGGGTGGCCAGAACCTTCGCCAACGTTTCGGCCAAGCCGTTGGGCGAATCTATCCGCACAGCTGGCAGGCCAAAGGCTTCGGCCAGTTTTACAAAATCAGGCACGCTTACCCCACTACAAGCGGTGGAAGCCGTCATGCGTCCGTTGAAAAAGTTGCGTTGCGTGTTTTTAATTGAGGCGTAGCCTTGGTTTTGCAACACAACTAGCTTGATGGGGAGTTGATGATACCGTAGGGTTTCCAGTTCTTGCAGGTTCATCATGATGGAGCCATCGCCCGCTAAGCAAATCACAGGGCGACCCTTGGCTTCAAGACTCGCTCCGATGGCGGCGGGTAAATCAAACCCCATGGAGGCATTGCCCGAATTGAGGATGAATCGCTGTTGGGTGGATTGCACCTTGGCCGTTTGAAAACTACACACGCAGGCAGACCCATTCGCCATCACCCACAGGGCATCATCGCTCACGGCTTCAGAGAGGGTGCGAACCACATGGTAGGGGTTCAGTACGCTAGCCGATTGTTGTTGATAGTCTGGCGTGTTGGCATGGCTAAAGGCTTCTTTACGAGCTTGACACCAATGCAACCACTCAGGGCGAGCAAGTTCGTTCGGGGTGGTTTGTAAACGCTGTACCAGTGCGGGCAGTAGTTCGGCTAAATCGGCACACAGTGGCACATCGGGGATGACGGTGGGCTTCTGTAGTTCGGCAGGGTCCACATCCACCACAATTTTGAGGGCATTTTTGGCAAAGTTTTCGTAGTTGTAACTGGCTTGCCGAATGTTGTTACGAGTACCCAAGCACAAAACCACATCGGCGTTTTGCAAGGCGAAGTTCCCTGCCCGTTGGCCAATGGTACCAATACGACCAATCCACTGGGGATGATCATCGGCCACGGTATCCATGCCGTTAAAGGTGGTGAGTACGGGGGCTTGCGTGAGTACAAGCAAGGTGTGAAGCGTTTTTACTTGATGGCTTAAGCGTACCCCATGCCCTGCAACAATCACGGGGCGTTTGGCATGTTGTAGGTGATGAAGAATCGATTCCACCTGCGTGTGAATATCGGTGCTAGGTTGAGTGTTTGCTTCTGCTTCAGGCGTGAAGGCGGGGAGGGTGTCGGGGTCAATCAAGGCGGCCTGCACGTTGAGAGGGATATCCAGCCACACGGGGCCAAAGCGTCCGTGGGTGGCCAAGTAAATCGCTTTATCTAGGTGGTAGCGAATGCTTTGGGGATCTGTTACCATGGTTACATATTTCACCAAGGGTTCCACCAAGCGGACGGTGTCGGCTTCTTGATCGCCCAGTTGACGCAACCCCGTCACCGAACAACTGGCGAGCGTGGTACTGTACTTCACCTGCCCCGAAAGATAGAGTACAGGGACGGAATCCGTCCACTGGCCAAACACACCGTTGAGAGCGTTAATACCCCCTGGCCCCGTGGTGACGTTGACCACAGCCAAACGTTGATTCACACGGGCGTAGCCTTCAGCCGCCATGGCACAGGCTTGCTCGTGGTGGTTGGCTATCACATTCAGGTGTTGGCCGAGGCTATCATTCAGGTGCATCGCCCCCCCACCCGAGACCATGAAAACATGTTCCGCCCCGTACACCTGCTTCAGGCGTTGGGCAATATAATCAGACACTTTCAGCATGAAGGGTTCCTTTTTCACAAAACGGAGAGGCCACAAGCGTGGGTGTTTCAAGCGTGTAACGAGCCGATTGATACAAGGCTTCTCGGTTTTCAGCATAGCCCCACTGGGTAGCAACAGGAATCATACCTACCGTATGGGCGGCCTGCATATCGCCAAGGGTATCACCAATCATGGGGGTGATTTCGGGTGGAAGGTTGAAGGTTTCTATCAGGTGGGCGAGCATCTCGGTTTTTGTTAGTTTCTGGTTCGGCAAGGCATCAATGGTGATAACGGCTTTGAAGTAAGGCAGCAGCTTGAAGGTTTCCAACAAAAACAAGGCGGGTTGCTTGGGTTTGTTGGTGGCAATAAATAACGTACACCCCTGATCAATCAACTGCTGTAACCATGGTAACATGGCAGGGTACAACGAGGCTTGAGTCTCGTTCAGAGAATCATAACGACGACGAAACGTTGCCACAACGGCCTGCACTACCTCTGGAGATACCTCGGTTTTAAGAATCTTAGGGAGTATATGTTGCACAGGTGGCCCAATGAGGGTGGGCTGTAAGGCCGTGGCATCATATACCACATGATGCGCATCGAGCGATTGTTGCAGGCAGGTTAAAATATCGGGTGAAGAATCAATTAACGTGCCATCTAAATCGAACACCATGTGCTTAAAGAAAGGCGTTTTGCCTATCAACTGCTTAGCCATGAGGGGACTAGACACCGTGGTAGGCTCCGTACTTATCCAACAGGGCGGCGTAGCGTTTTTCAAGCATCACAATGCGATTGGCATCTTCTTCAAAAATCAGGCCGTAATAATCACGCTTGTTTTTCAGCCACATCAATTCAAAGCCTACGGCCTTTACCAAGCCAGCTTCGGGGTTGGCACTGGCTAGCCCTGCTTGGGCATCGAAAATAATTTTACGAGTCTCGTATTTGTACAACACCCCTTCAGGCAAACTACGGAAGAAGGGCAAGGAATCCGAGGAGACGCCCCCGCCGATAATCAGCTTTTTGTTGGCGGCTTGAGTCTGCTTGGCCAGTACTTGGGCGATGTTCAAAATCTGTGGGCTGTTAATCTCTTCACGACTCAAGCCCATCGACCCCGTCATATCCACACGGCCTAGCACAATGCCCGTTAACTCCGCCGCTTCAGGGATAGCGAGCATATCAGCAAAGTTGTTAAAGCCCGTGATGGTTTCGATGTTAATCAAAAAGGCCACATCCTCACGCTCTTCAGCGGGGAAAGCCAACTTGGCCGAATGAATGTACTTTTTCAACGCATAGGGCGATTCCACCATGGGGGCGATAATCGCATTCACGCCAATGGTGCGAGCCTCGAACATATCTTTGAGGGCTTCACAGCCACCAATTTTAATGCTCAAATCCAACCCCGCACGGGTGATGACTTCCTTCAAGCGGAGGGCTTCTTCCATGCGAGTGCCTTCAGCTTCAAACTCGGCTTTGATGCCAATGCAGTGATGATTCTCACGCAAATCTTTGAGGGCATCTAACATTTTTTTCTCGAGGCGGTTCATCGGTGTGTTCTACTTTCTAAATAAATGAGTAACGGTATAGAAACCTCTGCAGAAGGGGCTTTACCCTCTCTCCCTTAGGGAGAGGGCTGGGGTGAGGGATTTCACCAACCTAGGTGTGGCCTGCGTTTCCCTCATCCTAACCTTCTCCCTAAGGAAGAAGGAATAGATCACTCTAACCTTTTACAAAGCCTTCTATAGGTTTGTTGTTTAAGCCACTGGGTGAGTTGTCGCCCTGCCAACTGGCACAACTGCCCTAGGGTGAGGGCTTTGCTGGGGGTTAAAAAGAGTCGTTCGCTACGGCGTAAGTGCGAGGCGTTGAGCGTTGAGTACAACTGCCGAAAATCCGCAACGCTAAAGCCCAAACGTTCGTGGAGGGTCTGTCGAAGAGTCGCATCATTAAAAAACGTTTGTAGCTTTAAATACGCTGCCGTTCGTAGATTAAGCTGGCCTGAATGCAGGTAAAAATGACTAATGATAAAGGGAATCAAGGCCACATCATCATCGGTTAGTTGTTCAAGGATTGATTGATTAAACGACGTCGTAAACAATGCTTTCATCAACGCCACAGATTCGATACGATAAAAAAGGTCAATAAACGTAGTATGTTCATAATACAAGCGTTGCTCACACACGGCATCCAGCTTGCACGGCGACGACATCTGTTGCTCATGAACACGGTACTGTACCAAGGGGGCATCAATCGCTTGAAAATGAGCCTGTTTTAGCAATAACTGCAACCATAACGACATATCAAACGTCATAATCGAGGTTGTATCCAGCGTTAATGTTCGCAGTTCACAAAGTTTGACAAACGAGGCAGGGTAGGGTAAGTGATTTTCAAGGTAAACGAACCGCTTTAATAGTTCACGTTCATTCAGACCACTATTAAACGATACCTGACGTTTACTGGGCTGGCCATGGGCATCAATGGTTTGCATTCGGCTGAAGAAGGCCGTGACCTCTGGGTGTTGCTGGCTGGCTTCCACTAGGGTGGCCAAGCAATCGGGTAGCAGAATATCATCGGCACAGAAGAGTTTGGCATATTCCCCCGTGGCCACATTTAAGAAGGCTTCCATCAGCAAGCCCCCGCCCGCCCCGTGGTTGTGGGGTAAATCGATGTGTTTGATGCGGGCATCACTGTAGGAACGTGCCAAACGAGGCGAGGCATCGGTGGCGGCATGATTGAGGAGGATGAGTTCAAAATCGCCAAAGGTTTGTTGCAACACCGAATCAATGCAAGCGGTAAGGAAACGCTCGTCATTGTAATAGGGTACAAACACAGATACTTTAGGCATTGAAACACTCTCATTGATTATGGTTATTTATCGGTACTTAGGGCTTCACGAGTCACATCAGAATGGTGGCGGTAATAGGCAAACAGTGACGCTAGAGCATTCTGAACCGAGGTAAAACGCAACTGCGGAAACTCATGTAACAAGCGACTGGCATCGCCTGTGTAATCTAGCCCATAGCCTTCGTTGGCAATGTGAACGGCAGGCAGAGGCAAAGAGGCATCAAACGGTTGCACTTGTTGTTGAACTAGGGTCGCCAATTGGGCGAGTTCATCGATGTGCGGAGGAACCACGTTGTAGTGAGCATGATCCACGGTATCGGCACTCAACAGGGCATCCAACACGGGAATTAAATCGGGGGCGTACAGATAGCTAAAGCGTCGGTTTTGGCGTAGGGTAATGGGCAAGCCGTGCAAGGCTTTACACACAGCGTTAGAAATAAAGCGAATCTGCCAATCTTCGTGCGGGCCATAGACGCCAAACAAATGGAGGTTGATGGCGTTGGGAGTCTCCAGCCATCGTTTGGCTTGCACCACTTTGCAAAAGCCGTGTTCATCAGTGGGAATGCGTTCAAACACCTGCGTTTCGTTGGCTAGGGTGATGAATCGGCTCGTATCGTAAATCGCCCCAGACCCCAAGTTAATCAGCCGACCAAAGCGATGGGCGTGCCGCAACAGATTCTCGTTAATGCGTAAATTGCTCTGCAACAGAGCGGTGGGATCGGCTGCGTTACGATGCCCAGGCTTGACGGCAGAATGAATCAGGGCATCGTAGGTACGGTGTGCCATAAAGGTATCCACGGCAACGGTATCTCGTAAATCCAGCTCAAAACTACGAGGCGCGTCAATGCAGTGCTGTTTCGCCCACTCGGATTCTAAAATAGTTTTACCGATAAACCCGTTACCGCCCGTGAGTAAGATTTTCATAGCGTTGTACGATACCCTTGATAACTATCTAGCGATTAACAGGCCGAAGCCGTGGCCGTTTTTTGAGTGATGTAGCTACGAATGGTGGCCACCGTGCGAGCGAGTTCTGCTTCACCCAAGCCAGGGTACACGCCAATCCAGAAGGTGTGATTCATAATGAAATCGGTGTTCGGAAGCAACGCATAATGAGCCTCAGTCAGTTGGCTAGAAGTCAACACCTCTGAATTGAGAATACGAATCGGCACCTCGTAGTCGGTCATCATGGGCTGACGCAACAGGTTACCTGCAAACAGCTGACGAGTCCCAATCCCTTGCGATTCCAGATACTGTACCAGCTCGTTTTTGGTAAAGGGAGCCTCGGGCTTGACGGAAAGAATGAAGCCAAACCACGAGGGGTTCACTTTTTCATCAATGGTGGGCAGAATCAAAAACTCTTGCAAATCGGCCAAGGCGTTGAGCAAGTAGGCGGCGTTGGCCTTGCGTTGGGCAATAAAGCCTTCCAGCTTATCCAGCTGTGCCAAGGCGATGGAGGCTTGCCAATCGGTAATCTTCAAGTTAAACCCAATGTGCGAGTAGGTGTATTTGTGATCATACCCCATAGGGAGCTTGCCTAAATCGGGCATGCAAAAGCGATTGTTACAGGTGTTATCTTTACCTGGGGGACACCAACAATCCCGCCCCCAATCACGGAAGGACATCAGAATTTTGTTGAGCTTGGCATCGTTGGTCACCACGGCTCCGCCTTCGCCCATGGTCATGTGGTGGGCGGGGTAAAAGCTGTAGGTAGCCATGTGGCCAAAGGTTCCCACTTTTTTACCGTTGTATTCGGCACCCAAGGCATCGCAACTATCTTCAATCAGCCATAGGTTGTGTTTTTCGCACAGAGCCACAACAGCCTCTAAATCAAAGGTGTTGCCTAGGGTGTGAGCCAAAAAGATAGCCTTGGTTTTAGGCGTAAGCGACGCTTCAATTTGCGACACATCAATATTGTAGGTGCCAATTTCGCAATCTAAAAACACAGGTACCAAACCATGTTGAATAATCGGGTTGACGGTGGTGGGGAAGCCCGCTGCGACGGAAATAACTTCATCGCCCTTTTGCAAACGGCGGTCGCCCAGTTTTTTAGAAGTTAAGGCCGAAAAAGCCACCAAGTTGGCCGATGATCCTGAGTTGACGGTGAGGGCATAGCGAACGCCCAAGTACTCTGCAAAGCGTTTTTCAAATTCATCGTTAAACCGTCCTGCCGTCAGCCACATATCCAACGAGGCATCAATCATGTTGCATAGTTCGGCATCATCCACTACTTTGCCTGAAGCGGGAATGTAGCTCATGGGGGATTTGGGTTGGCTTTGCTTGTGTTGCCAGTAGGCTTGGGCTGCTTCTTTTACGGCATTGCGTAAGGTTTGTTCGGGGGTTAGTTGGGTTGCCATAAGGTATGTTCATACTCCTGTAGCTGGGCAAGGGTTAAGGTTAAAAGGGTCTCTGTGGTTGTGTTCGGTGCGTAAAACGCACGATACCACGCAATGGTTTTTTCAATCGCCTGTTCGGCACTGTAACGGGGAACCCACTGCAAGCGTTCGGCGGCTTTATCAATGTTCAGCGTTAGCAAGGTGGCCTCGTGCAGGGCATCGGTTTTATGAAAACGAACCTCGCCACGGTCATAGTTACGAATGACCTGTTCTACCACACGGCCGACCGTCCAAACGCTGGCCTCGGTGGGGCCAAAGTTGAAGCCTTCAGCAAACGCATCGCCCTGTTCTAACAAGAGTTGGCCTAGCAGTAAATAGCCCGAAAGAGGCTCTAGCACATGTTGCCACGGGCGAACGGCTTCGGGGTGACGAATCTCAATAGCCGTACCTGCTTCAATGGCACGCACGCAATCGGGAATGAGTCTATCCACAGACCAATCGCCCCCGCCAATGACGTTGCCCGCCCGTGCCGTGGCCAAGGCATAGGGCTGACCGCCTTGCAAAAACGAGCGTCTAAACGAGGCCGTCATCACCTCAACACATCCCTTCGAGGAGGAATACATATCGTAGCCGCCCATGGGGTCGTCTTCACGGTAGCCTGTCAGCACTTCTTTGTTTTCGTAGCATTTATCCGTGGTAATGTTGACGATGGCCTTCACACTGGGGCAGTAGCATGCCGCTTCTAGCACATTAAGCGTCCCCAATACGTTGGTCTGATACGTCTCCACAGGTTCGGCGTAGGAAAGACGCACCAAGGGTTGAGCCGCCAAGTGAAACACCACCTCGGGTTGATGGTCTTCCATCACTTGTTGAATGGCCTTGGCATCACGAATATCGCCAAAAACAGAGGTGCAGAACGCCCCGATGTTCAAAGCGTCATAAAGCGAGGGCGTTGTAGCGGGGGGCAAGCTAAAGCCGATGAGCTTGGCACCTAGCTGATGCAACCACACCGCCAACCAGCCACCTTTAAAGCCTGTATGCCCTGTGAGCAAAACGGTTTTACCCTGATAGCATTGCTGAAAAGGAGTCGTCATTAGTCGGCCCATACCTTCCAAGGGGCTTGCCCGCTCATCCATAAGTCGGTGAGCTCGTTTTTATCTTTTAGGGTATCCATGGGTTGCCAAAAACCGTGATGTTGATAGGCGTGTAACTGTCCTGCCTTGGCTAAGTTTTCAAGGGGGCTACGTTCCCAAATAACGTTGTCACCTTCGGGTAAATATTCAAAAATACCAGGCTCTAGTACAAAGTAGCCGCCGTTAATCCAGGCACCGCCTGCGGTGGGTTTTTCTTCAAAGGCATGAATACTGCCTGTGGCATCCATACCGACTGATCCAAAACGGCCTGTGGGCTGAACCACACTCATGGTGGCCAGTTTACCCGTGGCTTGGTGTTGCTTCACCAACGCAGGAATATCAATATTGGCCACGCCATCGCCATAGGTGAGCATAAAGGGAGCCTCTTGCAGATAGTGTTGGGCTTTTTTGAGTCGTCCGCCAGTCAGGGTATCTTGCCCTGTATAAAGCATTGTCACCTTCCATGGCTCGGTGCGGGTTTTATGAATCTCGACACTGTTGGCTTGCATATCCACAGTAATATCAGAGTAGCGAGAGTAGTAGTTGATAAAATACTCTTTAATAACATGCGATTTATAGCCCGTAAGAATCACAAACTCATTAAAACCGTACTGGCTATAGGTTTTCATAATGTGCCACAAAATGGGGCGTCCGCCAATTTCAACCATGGGTTTGGGGCGTAAGCCCGTTTCTTCACTTAGGCGTGAACCCAAGCCACCCGCTAACAGTACTACTTTCATCATAAGCAACCACACATTAAGTACACAGGGAACTCCTAAAACGTTAATTAAAGTTTAATTAAAAAACAATTTAAATGCAACGCCTACCTAGGTTGAATGATGGACATTCATCTAAAACAAGTTGTTTTTATAGAGAAATTAACGTATGGTATAAAATGAGACATAAAAGCTAGGTTAAGCCTTTTTAATATAGTTAAACAGCTTTAGATTGAGGTAAGTTCAACATTGGGGATTCTAGGGGCGAAGCCCCTAGAATAACTCAGGGGGGAGAGTGTTGAGAGGGAGGAACGGCCTCTCAACGTTGCCCAAAGGGCAACTTATCACCAAGCTGAGGCGTTTCGACTAGATCATCAGAGAAAGTGAGCGTATGGGAGCTAATTCGCCCGTTAAAACCATTGAAACGCTACGGTTTGGCACACTCGATGTGGATACCAGTGCGATTATACAGTTTGTGACCCCGATTCTAGGGTTTGAAGGATTAAATGAGTTTGTGATTTTGGATCACGAACCCGATTCGCCGTTTAACTGGATGCAATCGTTACAGGATCCTGCCTTATCCTTTGTGATTACCAACCCTGCTTATTTTGATATCGAGTATGAGTTTGTGTTGCCTGAAGATGCGTGTAGCATCCTTAAGGTACAAAGCCCTAGTGATATTTTAGTCTACACGCTGGTCACAATTCCTGACGACAACCCCATGAAAATGACCACAAACCTGCTGGGGCCCATTGTGATTCACATGCAAACGAATCAAGCCATGCAAGTGATTTTAAACGATAATAAGAAGTTTCAAACCAAGGTGCGCTTATTGTCGGATGCGTCGCTCGATGCGTTTAACCCCAATGAATCTGGCTAGTTTGCTTGGTCATTTTTGAAATAAGTCGCCAAGCTGTCGGAGGCACGGATGCGTTCGGCAAGGCTGGGTTCTTTTAAGCTAGACTTTCCATCGATTGAAGCCTAAGGGCTACAGTTTTATCTCTAGTGTGAATACAAGGAGTAGCACGGATGCTCGTACTTAGTAGGAAAATTGGCGAAACCATTGTTATTGACAATAACATACAGATTACTATTTTAGATGTTCGGGGCGATAACGTTAAAGTGGGGGTGGCTGCTCCACGGCATATTAGCGTGCATCGGGAAGAGATTTTTCAAGAAATTTTAAAATCGAACCAACAAGCCAAGCAAGTACAAACTGGCCTAGAGGCCATGACCTCCTTGGCCAAGGCCTTGCCCAAAGCAGGCAAAAAAGCAAGCACTGCCAAGGGGTCAGTTGAGCTAAAGCCTTCGGCTGGCTCGTCGTCGTCCACGCCGCCTACGCCGCCAACGGTATAGATAGGTAGGGATGCTAGGATGGTGGCTGCCTTGGTGTATCGAATCTCTATTGAAGCGTGTCGTCAGCAGGCAGAACACTTACAGATGGAGGCGTTTCAGCTAGAGGCCTTGTTTCGGCAGGTGTCTACAGCACGGCAACAGGTGTGGCAACCAGAGAAAGCCGTCTCCGTGATAGAGATACAGGCCTGTGTTCAAGCGTGTCAAACCGTGCTACAGGCAGTGGCTAAGGCTAAAAAAACAGGCTCCACCAAGGCTCGAACCTCTGCAGAGGCGTCGGTACAGGGCATCGTTTGGCAAGGGGTACAACAGTATGCCCTAGATACGTTGGCAAACATCACGTTACACACAAGACATTACAGCGTATTACAACAAGTCTTGCAACAGCACCCTTCGCCTTACTGGCAGGGCAAGTTGGCGTTGTTGCAGGGCAAGTTTGGTACGGCACACAAGCACTGGCAAAAGCTTGCCCCCACTCCCCAGCACCACCCCCACTGGGAAGAAACCTTGCTAACGGTAGTGCAACAAGAACTTAGCCATTGGCCGCATTACTTGCACTTACGCAATCGGCTTGAGGAAGTGGTACAGGAGTTATATCACACCCAACAGCCCGAACCGCTCGATGCCTTATTACGCTACCTAGAAGCCTTTGCTCAAATTAACGGCGAGGTGTATAAGTTGGTGGGGCGAGCCTTTTTGTACTGTGGCGTGTGGAGCTTGAGTTTGCAACTGTTGCACAAAGCCTTGCAACATCAGCCCTTTGATGCCGAAACGTATTATCATTTAGGCGAATGGTATGTGGCCAATCGGCAGTGGGTGCAGGCCAAGCGATGTTTGCAACAAACCCTGATGATTTACCCCAGCTATTCACCCGCTCAGTGGTTGTTAGCTTCAGTAGAGAAAGAGACACGTCACGCTATCATCGCACGCCCGAATGGGTTAGGCGTTGTAAGGCTTGAGCAATCACAGGGCTAGCGGGGGTCGTGCCAAACGGCGAGGCAACCTCTCGGCAATGAGCTATAAACGCAGCATCTTCTAAAACCGTTTGTAACCCTTGCAGAACCGATTCTATCCCATAACGACACGTAACAACGTTTGATGCTCGTTCCCTCCTCTGTTGACGTGGGCCAATACTCAGGCTGGGCTTGTTAAACAGAGGGCTTTCATACAAGCCACTGCTGGTATTACCCACCACCGCCGAACATGCCGCCAACCACGAAAGATACTTGCGGCGGCCTAAATGCTCTACCCACACGGTACGGGGGTGGGCTTGTTTGCTTCGTTCAACAACACTGGCCAAACCCGCACTCGCTCCATCTAAATTAGGAGGCGTGGCCACAACCTGACATCCGTAACGGTGGAACGCCTCTAAGCTTTGCCACAAATAATCGGCTGCCTTCTCGCCTTCAATCCCCAAGGGATGCTGGGTAAACAACACGGTGGGAAGGGTGGCATCCAAGGCGAGCTCTTCAAATAAAGCCACTTTCGGAATGCGTGGTTCGTTTAAAACGTTATCCACCGATAAGGAACTGGTGCTTAACAGCGTTTCTGAAGGGAAGCCCATACGCTGTAGGTTGTTAAAACTTTGCTGACTAAAAGCAACACGATAGCAAGCCAACATGCTAATGGCATGACGATAACGATCATCCAAGGCACCGCCTTCGGTCACATCGCCTGCGGCCAATTGCACCACAGGTACATGGGCCTGAACACAAGCCAAGGTGACGGCTAAGGCCTCGTGCCTATCGCCTAGTACAATCAACACATCGGGGTGAGGGTGTTGGCTTAGCAAATAATGCACCGCCTGCTGATGCCACGCCCCCACCAACGTCAAGTTATCCCACGTAAGGGGGGCGGGATGATACTGCTGTAGGCGGTAGACGCTAGGCCAAGCATCGGCCTGCACATGGGCATCGCTACAAGCATCCACTACATGTTCCCCACCCACCCACAGCTGCACCGTTGCCCAAGGGGCGTGCTGCTGTAGGTAAGTCATTAAAGGTACAAGCAAACCATAATCGGCTCGGTTGCCCGTAAAAAAAGCAATGCGTTTCATAAATAGCGATTCAACACCCAAGCCCAAGCCGATACGCGATTAAGGCGTGCTTGGACGATTCAGCGTGGTAATGACTTCTGTGGTTAAATCGTTACCGCCTGTCACGACAGCGGCTTGATCCAACACAACACTCACGCCTTTACGTTGTGCTACCAGCTTGATGGTTTCTTGCACTTTGTTTTCCAGCAACTGTTGTTGAGCTTCGCCCCAAGTTTGCAGTTCTCGCACTTTGGCTTCTAACTGCCCCAGCAACTGTTTTTCTAAGTTTTGGGTGGCCAAAGGGTTTTTTAGATTCGCTTTACGGCTATCTTCAATTTGTTTAATGTAGTCGGCTTTTACTTTTTGCAAATCGGCTTCTTTTACTTTGGCATCTGCCATAAGGCCTTGAGCTTTATCATAGCCCATCATAATTTTTTGATAGTTTACAAACCCAATGGTATCTGCCCAACTGGCTACAGGAGCCAAACTCAGGCTCAATAACAAGGCCATGATACTAAAACAACGTAACCCTAAAGTAATAAGACGCATGTAGCTTTCCTACCTTTTTAAAACAATTTTTAACAATAATTACAACACAAGTTGCTTTATTATAGCAGAGATTTATTTAATTTCACGATTTTTTATTTTGAAGCCCCTGCGTTTCGTGCGTTTTGTGTTCTTTTACGTAAGTCATCTATAAAAAGGTGCTTTACTCCCTCTCCCTAAGGGAGAGGGTCGGGGTGAGGGATTCCAGAAACCTAGGTATCGCCTGTGTTTCCCTCATCCTAGCCTTCTCCCTAAGGGAGAAGGAACAGTTTGTTCTGACCTGTGGGGGCTTTTGCAGAGTCATCTACAGATTCTCACATTTAAAACGATTGCCATACATCAGAAAGAGATACCCCATGACCAGCGTTAGCTCCTTTCAACCTGCAGCACCGCAACTAAAAAATACCCAATTAAAAGAAGCCCTCGACGTTATCAAAAAAGATAAAGCTGGCCAAGTGCATGTGTATGAGGCCGCTGATGGCCAAGGCAATGATAAAATTAAAATTGTAGAAGATGCTAGTAAAACCAACGGTGCCCAGTTTGTGCAAGAACAACAGGGCGATGGCATTGTTATTTATGTGGATAGCAGTAAGGCCTCTGGCGGTGTGGAAGGCGAAAAAGGCAAAGCCATTATGGCGGCTGGCTTGGCTTCTGAAATACTAGGAGCCAGTATGAAACTGAAGCTGATGGCTCAAGGTGAAGATGCGAATAAACTAGCCCAAACCGCTGATTATCAAGTGTTGCGTCGCTTAGTGGCGTTAGGTATTGTTGGCCGTGCCTATGGCGATAACGAAGAAGTAAAGCAAGCCATTAGTAATGCTCAAGGGGGCTTAGGCGATCAGCTAAAAGAAACCTTTAGCAACGGTAGCATTAAGTACGAAGATAAAAGTAACCGCATCGCCGATACCTTAGAAGGCATGGGCTTTGTGGGCTTAAATAACAACGGTAACTACTGGCACAAAAAACTAAACCCCTTTGATTCCTTAGAGGACGCTGGGTTTAAAGGCAAAACAGACAACAGCACCAGCGAAACATCAACCGAGACCAAAGCAGAGACCAAAGCAAAGAAGCCCGAAGCAGAAGAGGTTGCGCCTCGTAGTGAGTCAACCGACAACAAGGCAACTCGTAACGTCAGCAACACCGATAAAACAGACAGCACCGAAGCTCCCAAAAAGAAGTCGTCGTGGCAAACGCTCTTACCTATGTTATTAATGGCGTTAATGATGCAACAAAATCAACAACCTAAAACGGCATCGGCTCCAACGCCTCCGTATGTGCAGCAGCCTGCGTTTCCAACATGGCCACCAACAACTGGCTCCGCCTACCCTACTGGCTTTGCCTCATCGCTACCCCCATCGCCGTATGCTGGGTATAATGGCGTAGGGCAATCCGTCTTCCCACCTCTGCCTACCGCCCCATCCTTGCCTGCCAACCCCGCCACAGGGGTTCCCTTTCCCAACGCAAACACTCCATGGATGACGGCCTCTAGTACGCCTCTGCCCATCGCCGTACCAGGAAGCACCGAAGCCGCCTTGCTGGCTTCGGGGGTAGCTCCTGCCAGTAGACTTATTTATACCTAACCCGCTAAGTAGCGTGGAAACGTTTCAGCTTGGTGGTAATACCAATGAGTTAATTCAAAAGCAAAGGTGCGGAAAAAATAAACAAGAAGGGCTAGAATCTTACGTTTGTTTTATTTATACTTAGATTGATAAATTGTTTGAAGCCTTTTTAGTTAGAGAGATACATCGATGCCTTTGCTCCCTACCGATGCCCTACGTTTAACCGCCCTTGAACTCGCCCAAGCCATTCAACAGGGCGATGTCACTGCTCACGCTGTAAGCGAAGCCAGCCTAAACACGATTGAACAACACGATGAAGCCGTGGGTGCCTTTTTAAGCCTGCGTCGAGAAGCCGCCCTCAACGAGGCGGCTGCCGTGGATGCCAAAGTAGCTCGCGGAGAAACCTTACCCTTGCTAGCGGGGGTTCCTATTGCTATTAAAGATAACATTTCTGTTAGTGGTAGCCCCGCAACCTGTGCCAGCCAAATGCTTGCTAACTACGTTGCCCCTTACGATGCCAGCGTCGTTCACAAACTCAAGCATCACGGCTTGCCCTTGATAGGCAAAACCAATATGGATGAGTTTGCCATGGGTAGCTCTACCGAAACCAGTGCCTTTAAATTGACCCATAACCCTTGGAACTTGAACAAAGTACCTGGGGGTAGCTCGGGTGGTTCGGCGGCCTGCGTATCGGCGGGGATGTTACCCCTTAGCTTGGGGAGTGATACGGGGGGGTCGGTTCGTCAACCTGCCAGTCTGTGCGGTTTGGTGGGTTTAAAACCAACGTATGGCTTGGTGTCTCGTTTTGGGTTGGTGGCCTATGCCTCTAGCCTCGATCAAATTAGTCCGTTTGCTCGTACGGTGCAGGATTGTGCCGCCCTGTTGCAAGTGATTGCAGGGCAAGATGTAAATGATATGACCAGTGCTTCGGCCCCTAAAGAGGTTCCTAACTGGTTGAGTTTGTTGCAAGCCCCCCAAGCCAGCGAACGTTTGCTCGGCCGTAAATTGCGGGTAGGTGTGGTACAACAGCTGAACGGTGAAGGGATGGATGCCGAAGTACAGGCCAACTTCCAGCAGGTACTTGCCACTTTGCAAGCCCACGGAGCAGAGATTAGCACCGTCTCGATTGATGCTATTAAAGAGGCACTTGCGGCATACTACGTCATTGCTCCTGCTGAATGCTCTAGTAACTTGGCTCGTTTTGATGGCGTGCGTTATGGCCTTAGCGAACGTGAAGATGTAGAAAACGTCTATCACATGTTCCGTAAAACCCGTGCCAAGGGCTTTGGCAAAGAAGTAAAACGGCGTATTTTGTTGGGAACCTTCGCTTTATCCTCGGGGTATTACGATGCCTACTACGGCAAGGCTCAACTGACTCGTAAGTTATTGACTCAATCGTTTAACAAAGCCTTTGAACAAGTGGATGTGCTGATTTGCCCTACCTCGCCTACCACCGCCTTTGATATTGGCTCTAAAACCGATGACCCCATTACCATGTATTTAAGCGATGTGGCTACCATTCCTGTTAACTTAGCGGGGATTCCTGCCATGAGTTTGCCTAGTGGGTTTGATTCTCAAGGATTGCCCATGGGCGTTCAACTCATGGCACCCCGCTTTGGAGAATCGGCCTTGTTGTGTGCCGCCTTCGATTTGCAAGAAGCACTCGGCTTAAAGAACTTGGTGGCTCCTGTGGCTCAAGCGGTGACGGCTTCGTAAGCAGTTGTGATGATGTCTCTGCCCATTCGCAAACAATCCGTCCAACCGAAATCTGATGAAGCCAGCAAACGCAAACGCCTCTCTAAAAAGCAAGAAGCTCGTTTGCTAGAGATTCGTTCGGTTATTGAAACGCTCGATGCAACCTACGTCGAGCATCCCTTGGGCGATTTAACAGAAGGTCAACCCTATCGCACCCTGATTGGTTGCTTGATTAGTTTACGAACGAAAGATGAAGTCACCATTCCCGCCAGTGAGCGTTTGTTTGCCTTGGCCGATACCCCTGAGGCGATGGTGACACTCTCGTTGGAGGCCATTGAACAGGCGATCTATCCGTGTGGCTTTTACCGTAACAAGGCCAAAACCATCATCGAGGTAAGCCAAGCTCTGTTAGAGCATCATGCTGGCCACGTGCCAGATAGCATCGACGAACTGTTGATCCTCAAAGGCGTAGGGCGTAAAACGGCCAATTTAGTTGTGGGGCTGGGCCATTTAAAACCCGCTATTTGTGTGGATATTCACGTGCATCGCATTTGCAATCGGCTAGGGTGGGTAAACACAAAAACCCCTGATGATACCGAGTTTGCTTTACGAGACTTGCTACCTGTTGAATTGTGGCAACCCATTAACCGAGTGATGGTACTGCATGGCCGTGAGTGTTGCAAGCCTATTGGTGCTCGGTGCGATACTTGCCCCGTGCAACCGCAGTGTTTACAACGCGATGTTAAAAAGCGTCGCCCCCCTCCCTCTTTGTAGAACCTTCTACACCACTTGAGGCAAGGCGATAAAAAAGATACTCCCCTGCCCTAGCGTGCTAGAACAACCAATTAAGCCACCATGCTGATGCAAAATATGCGAGCTTAAATACAGCCCCAGCCCACTACCACTATTGCGTTTTTGGCTACTGCCTTGGCTAAAACGATGAAACAACTTGGCTTGATCGGCCTCGCTCAGGCCATGGCCGGTATCTTCAATTGCCAATAACCACCACGGTTGCTGAGCCTGCCACGGTTGCCCCAACTGCTGAAAGGCTTCGCTAAGCTTGGTGCTTAATCGGTTGATAAACCCTTGGCTCGCAATCGTAGAGCCTTGCCACGGGTGAGACGGCTGGTAAGGTACCCGCACCATCACGGAATGCACCGTAATGCCTCCCCCTTTGGGCGTGTGCCGAATGGCATTGCTTATTAAATTGACCATCACTCGCTTTAGCTCTTGCTTATCTACCCACAACTTGGGGCTACTCTCTGTAGGTGTCCACGTCGATGCGGTGGCCGTTAAACGTTGCTGACGCTCGTGTGCCAAAGGGCTGAGTTCCTGAATCACTTGCTCTACAATCCCTTGGGGTTCCACCAAGCTAGGCACTAAGGGGTAGCGGCCTGCTTCATAACGATACACATCCAATAGAGTATTCACCAAGCCTAGCATATCTCGGTTACTTTGCTCTAGCGTGGTAAGTACCGTACGCTGTTTCTCGTTAATCTCACCTAAAATACCTTGCGTAAAAAAGCCACAGGTCTGAATCGCCGCCTGCAAGGGCGTGCGTAAATCATGCGTGAGGGTTGCCATAAAATCATCACGCAATTGCTCCAGTTGCTTACGTTCGGTAATGTTACGCAACATCCACAAATATTCGGGTGGACTGGTTGTATCCTCCTTGTGTAGCACACTGCAACGCCCTTCCAGCCACAACTCCCCTAATTGACATTCCACGGGTTTATCGCTAAGCAAACACTCGCCTTGAGGCGTAAACAAGGCAGGCAACAGGCTTTGGGCAGATACACCAATGCAGCTTCCCTGTAACAACAACACATCCACTAAAGAGGCTGTTGGCACATCTGTTTCCTCCTCCTGTGGAACGAGAGATTCTTGAAGATAGGGCGATAACCATAGGGCTAAGGTTGGGTTTACATGGGCAATGATCCCTGTAGCATCCACACGCAGTACACCATCAGGGCTTTGATTTAGCATGGCATTCAGCTCGAGTAAGGCTTCTTGAAGCTCGTGGGTGCGTTCGTTAATTTTGTGTTCTAACTGTTCGTTATGGCTCGCTAAATGCTGTAGCGTCTGTTGTAACTGTTGTTTTAAGCACACATGCTGTAAAGCAGTGTCAATGGTTTGCAGTAACTGATGATTATCCCACGGTTTTTCCAAATAACGGTAAAGTTCAACGGTGTTAATCGCCTCAATGGCGGAATCTTTATCGCTGTAGCCTGTTAATAAAATATAGGCCGTTTCTTCAGGCAGCAGGGGTTTCAACTGGCGTAGCAGTTGCAGACCAGTGAGGTGGGGCATGTTAAAATCGCTAATCACCACGTGGGGTTGCAACGCAGGCAAGGCCTCCAAGGCCTCACGAGGATCGTTAAAGCTCTGCACCTGATACGAGGTTTCCAGCATCAACAAGGCTTCTAAACTTTGAAGCACCAACGGATCGTCATCCACCAGCACAATACGCCCCTTGGCAGCAGGCATAGGTAATTCAGTAGGTGTGGTGGGGGTTATCATCATAGGGGGGTGAGCTCACGATATACAGGTAACTTAAAACGTAGATTAACGCAAGGCAGATTAAAGTAGAAGGGTCACTTTCAAGTCATGGCCAACGACTATCCCTTTTTTCATTGCAATTTCTATTGTAACAAAAGCAGCTATAAAAAGTCTCTAAGTTTTCTGAAGTTTTAAAAATGGCTTTAGCTAAAAGGCTGATTAACAAGTGGTAAAGAATCCATGAAACCCCTTGCCTCTTAGGCTTGCGGGGGTTATAGTACCATTATTCGTTTATGTTATTGATGCACTAGAAAAACACCTGATGATGACCGCCGTAACCCCCACCCGCACTGTTCCTATCTTAAACCTGACTCGTCAATACGACGCCCTACAGAGCGAACTAGAAGCCGCCGCCCTGAGTGTCTTGCGTAGTGGCAACTATGTGCTAGGCCCAGAGGTGCAAGCCTTTGAGCAAGCCATGGCCGAACGATGCCAAACCCAACACGCCATTGGGGTGGCCAACGGTACCGATTCGCTTTACTTGGCCTTGTTGGCTTTTGGTATCGGCCCCGGCGATGAGGTAATCACCACCTGCATGAGCTACATTGCTACCAGCGAAGTGATTGAGCGTGTGGGAGCCACCCCCATCTTTGTGGATGTGGTGAACGATGGCACCTATTTAATGGATATTGATGCCTGCGAACAAGCCATTACCCCCTGCACCAAGGCGATTATTCCTGTGCATTTGTTTGGTCAAGCCGTGGATATGGAACGCCTGATGGCGGTAGCCAACCGCCACGGGCTAAAGGTGATTGAAGATTGTGCACAAGCCGTTGATGCCACGTGGCAAGGCAAGCCCGTAGGGGGATGGGGGCATGTGGGTAGCTTTAGCTTCTTCCCCAGTAAAAACCTAGGGGGATTTGGCGATGGAGGCCTGCTAACCTGTAACGATACGGCACTAGCACAACAGTTACGCACCCGCCGTGTTCACGGGCAAACAGCCACTTACGATCATACCTATGCAGGCATGAATAGTCGTTTAGATACCTTGCAAGCCGCCTTGTTACACGTAAAGTTGCCCCACCTTCACCAATGGGCAAAGCAACGTGCCACCCATGCAGAGGCCTACAACCAAGCGTTTGCTCATAATCCATGGTTGCGGTTGCCCACGGTGGCACCTAAAGCAGCAAGCGTTTACAACCAGTATACCCTCACGCTTCAGCCTGAAGCCCCCTTCACTCGTGATACGTTGGTGCAGACTTTAAACGCTCGTGGGGTAGGGTCTCGGGTGTACTACCCCATTCCGCTACATTTGCAGGGGGTGCATCAACACTTGGGCTACACCACAGGAAGCTTCCTTATTGGTGAAGACTTAGCGAATCGAGTGTTCTCTCTCCCCGTCTTTCCTGAAATGACGGAAGCCGAGCGAACCTACGTTATTGATGTGGTGTTAGAGTGTTTACAGCATGGTCAATGAGTTCCACCCTTCCTTTGATGACGCCGCCCCCCCCCATGTGGAAGCCCCCCCGCCCGCAGAGGTGATACGATCCTCCGTGAGTGGTGTGCATCCGCATGATGATGCCGTACTTGCCGAACGCATTTTAACCCAACTCGCCAAGCCCCAGTATCGCTATGGCCTGCGTCAATTGCTAAGCCATGTTCACTTTGCCGATTTGGCCGATGTGTTTGAATCGCACTTAAGTTTATCCCAGTGTATCGCTTGCCTAGAGGTACTTACCCTGCAACAGGCCAGCCAAGTGTTGGTGAGCTTGGTGGCAGGCTTGCAACGGCAACTACTGTTGGCCCTGCCCCCGCAAAAAGCCAGCCGATTAATTCGGCAGTTGGCCAGTGATGATGCCGTCGATATTCTGCAAGAACTAAGCCTTGATGAAGCCCGAGCGATTTTAGGCGAACTCCCTGTTGATGCAGATACGCACACCATTCATCAGCTCCTGATTGAAGCCCCTGATACGGCAGCGGGGTTAATGTCTACCAGTTTTGTATCGGTGGGGCTTAATGCCACCGTAGAAGAAGCCCTCAACGCAATACGCACCGCCGATGCTACCGATTTTATTTACTATGTCTTCCTCACCGATGCTGAAGAGCATTTACTTGGGGTGATTAGTGTTAAAACCCTGCTTCTTACTCATGATGTTCGCACGCCTTTGGCTAGCTTGGCCAGCATGGATGTTAAATCTGTTGCCGAACAGTTTGATCAAGAGCGGGTAGTGAACGTCTTTCGTAAATATCATAACTTTTTAGCCCTACCTGTGACGGATACCTATGGCCGTTTGGTGGGGATTATTACCCTAGATGATATTGTAGACGTTATCGATGAAGAAAGCCAAGACGATCTTTACCGTAGCCAAGGGATTAACCTTGAGGATATGGACGAGCGAAACCTGTTGACGGGTTCCTCGTGGTTGGCAGTCAAGGCACGGATACCGTGGTTGTTTGTTACGCTGTTGGGGCAGTTGGTGGTGGCCTCGATTATTGGGGTGTTTACCAACACGGTTGCTAACGAGGTAAAGGCCTTTTCCTTCTTGCCCCTGCTGTGTGGGGTATCGGGGAACATGGGCGTGCAAAGTGATACCATCTCGGTGCGGGGGATTGCCTTAGATGCGGTACGGCCCGATACCTACCCAATGCTCTTAAAACGTGAGCTAAAGGTAGCTTTAATTGTGGGTAGTGTCTTTGCGTTGGTGCTAGGTACAGCCAGTTTTGTGATGTATCGGCATGTGTTTTTAAGTGGCTTGCTGGCTGTGTTTGTGATGGTGGCCATGGTTATTTCGGCCTTGCTGGGTATGAGCCTATCCGTCCTCATCAAATATCGCTTCAAGCAAGACCCCGCTGGGGTGGGTGGGCCGTTTATTACGGCGTTTATGGATTTAAGCCTGTATGTGCTGTATTTATTAACCCTAACGGCCTTGGCCAAGTATGTTGTTTAGCTTTGATTCTCGCTATAGAACCCTCTGCGAAAGGTCAGATTGCTCTGTTCCTTCTCCCTTAGGGAGAAGGTTAGGATGAGGGAAGCACAGGCGATACCTAGGTTGGTGACATCCCTCACCCCAGCCCTCTCCCTAAGGTGTATTGTTTCGCATGATTGCAAAGATGTTCATGGTATAGTATTAGGACTTCACTATCTTTCAGAACGAGGGCACCATGCACATTAAACTACACGC
>JBJTUB010000131.1:0-5770 GCA_046080465.1 Vampirovibrionales bacterium
GCTGTTTGCAAATAGTTGCACCCCACTCCCAATAAATACGTCATTGCGAGCCGTTAGGCGTGGCAATCCCCTGTACAGAAGCGATAAGGCTAAGGAGATTGCTTCACTACGTTCGCAATGACGCACGTTTTTAATAGGGCAGGTCTCGATAAAAAGGCATCTACCTTACTGAAATCACGCACTTTTTATTTGCAAACAGCCTCTAATAGCGTTTATGTTGTAGTGAGGGCGGGTAACACCTCGTTCACCTGACTCGCTTCTTCCAGCCATGGCTGTATTAACGATTGCCACAACACGGGGGCCTGCCCTGTACCATACAAGCTACGAAGCTTGTTAAGGGCGGGATTGCTATCGGGGGTCGGCTCTACATCATCTCGTACAGTGGGTACACGGTAGTGCTGTTTATCGGTCTCATCAGGCAGAAGACGCACAAAAGGGCGAGCCATTTGCTCTAGCCAAAGTTTGTTGGCTTGCTCATGCGGAAACGTCACGGTGTTGAGGGTGGGTATCCATTCCCGAGCCAGCTCTTTGCGTTGGCCTTTTTGATTGTCTTGCGTGTTGGTGACAAGAAACACAAGCTCGTGGGTGTGGGGGTCACGTTCGTAGCCATCCAGCTTGACGACGTGTGCCGAAACTACTTCTCCATCCTCACCCATGTTCGCCTGAGAAACCAACACATCGCCCCCTTTGTCTAAGGCGTTTATCAGTTCTTGCTCGATTGTTTCAAAACTACGGGTATACCCCATCAGGAAAATCTTTGTCGCTTCCTCGGGGCGGGCATTGGGTTTATTGCCTGTAATTTGCAAGGGAAAGGTGGTGTAGCTGTGGTTGACGGCAAGAATGCGTTCCATCAGTGTGGTTTGCGTATCCACCAAGCCACTGTTTTCACCAAACACGTGCGTTAAAATTAGCTGTTTCTCGTTAGGATCGAGGTTGGGGTAGCTCTCTAGCTGATGCCTTAGCAAACGGCGTAACCGATCCAGTTGTGGCACCCCACTGATGAGCGTCAGTAATTCTTGCTTCTGTGGGTTGGTTAGGCTTTCGGCCATGGAGAGTGCATGGCTGGCATAATCGAGTGTATCTCGCTTGTCTGTGGCAACATCGTACGCTTTATTGGCGGCGTTATAAAGCAAGGTGCTTTGATACAAACTTTCTAGTGGCGTTGCCGTTCTAGGGTCGTTGAGCGTGCCTTTGGCTTGCTGTTTAAAGGTGTTATCCGCCCGAATAATGCCTGCTGCTGGGGCTGGCAATTCAATCGTGAACTGTTGCCCCTGTTGACTAAAACGAAGATTGCCCCCTTTGAGCAACAACGCCGCACTGCTCGGATCTTCTGGAGCGATGAGAGCGGCTGTTGTGTGAACCGTCATACTGCCTTGCCGGCTGGTAAGCTGGTTTAATTGACTCGCTAATAGGCTTGGATGTAAGTTGGCCATGCGTGACATAAGCGAGGCCATGGCACAATTATAGGTTACTTCTACATTAAACTCGTTGGGGGTACGAGGGTGAGGGTCGAGCGTGGCATGATGCTTATTGCGTACACCGCTGTTGCTTATGTTTGCCAACAAGGTGCGATGGGCATCATCCAGCGGGGCGTTGTTCTGTTCAATATCGGCGGGGTGAGCTAAAATAGCCAAGGTATCCTTTAAAATGGCCTGTGTGCTAAAGCCTGGCAAGCGGGGTGTTTGTGTCATGGCGTACAAATAATAAAGCGTGGAATGCTTGGGCATCCCCTCCGAAGCCAATGGCAAGGCGGGGGATTCATTAAACGTTAACCGTCCGCTTTGCAGTAGGGCGTTTAAGTTATCAAGAGCTTCGGTATCGTTGCCTAGGTGCTGTGTTAGCGTCTGCCACATGGCAAGCCGTTGGCTTAGGGGTTCCGATACGTTGGGGGCTTGTAGCGGGTTACTAGCCAACTGCTTTGCGGTACGAAGGGCTTGCGTTGGTTGTTTTAACAAGGTTCGTGCTTGCGTGGGGCTGAGTGAGGGTAAGGGAACCCGATTCACCTCTTCTAGTGCGTGTAGCGTGGTTTGGCTGATGTAAAAATCGCCTTGCGGATTAACGAGCTTATCCGTACTGCTGGCCAAGGCCTTGGGTTCGGCAGGTTGTGCCACACGTCCGCTAGCTACCAGCACCAAGGCATAGGGAAGCTGGCCGAGATTCCAGCCTGAAAAATTGAGCGTAGTCATACGACGAGAGTTACCTTCCTAAAATCAATTCTTATAAAGATAAAACACTCGTACAGACTATTTTGTGCTAGGAGGGAAGGGGAACGATATATAGGGGTCATTTGAAAACCATACGGCAGATTCAAGATAGAAGTGACGCAGGAGAGTGGGGTCAGGCGATTGCGTTTCATTTCCACCGACTAAACACAAAAGCTAGTTCGTCAACACTCTTACAAAAGCAAAAGAAGTCAGCTATTGAGCTTGAAAGAGAAAAAAAATTGATTTTTTGGCTTGATACGTTATAATGCAACGCATGATGATTTTTAATGCTGTTTTTGTACCTATTGTTGTTCAATTGGTCACTCCATTTTTCTGCTTTCAAGCAAGGTTCCGCTGTTTGCCTTTAGGGTTTCTAGGGGGATGTTTGCGAGTTGTTTTGGCAGGTTTGTTGTTGTTTAGTAGCCTTAGTATGATGCCCACTGTTGCTTTAGCAGAGGATAAGCATGAAAAAGTAGCTAAGCTCAAGCAAAAAAAAGTGGCCTTAGAAACCAAACAACAAAGCATCCGCTGGAAGCGTAAAGAGCTGGTGAAAAAAGCCCGCTATTATGAAAAGCGCTGGTTGCAAAAACAGCAAGAATTGGGCAAAACCGAGCGTCAACTGACCTACCAAGAAACGGTGAAGCAGCGTACGCAACAATCCGTGACTGGGTTATCTCAACTGTTAGATGTCAGCCTAACCGAAACCACACGCTTAACGCAACGGGCGGGCAAGCGGATTCGTTCCATGTATATGGGGCAACAAGTGGGATTGATTGATTTACTGTTGAACGCCGAAAGTTTTGCTTCCTTTTTAGATATGAAATATTACATGCAAACCATTGCCCAGCAAGATAAGCAATTGCTGCGTGATTTGCGGAATAAAACCTTACAACTCAATAGCCAAAAACGCCGTTTAGATTTAGAGCTGATTCATCAACGTCAAGCGATTGCAGAAATTAACGGCTTACGCCACGTGTTGGCCTCGCAGGCCAAAGAAGAGGCCAGTCTTCGTTCTAAATATTTGAAGGATGCCAAATATTACGCTCGCTTGGAAAATGAATTACTGCAAGAATCCAACCGTGTAACAGCCAATATTCGTGCCTTGCTAGCCAAAACTAAATACAAGGCCCCAATAAAAGAAAGTACAGGACGCTTTATTTGGCCGATGCGTGGCCCGATTACCTCGGGTTTCGGGTATCGTTATCACCCTATTCATCGGTATCGGGCAAGGCACACAGGGATTGATATTTCTCGGCCAACAGGTACGCCGATTGTAGCTGCCGATGGGGGGCGTGTTATTGCGGCAGGATGGCAACAGGGCTACGGGAAGGCCGTGGTTATCTTGCATGGCCGTGGGTTGGCAACCTTGTACGGCCACATGAGTCGCATTAGCGTTAGTGCGGGGCAAACTGTGGAACAAGGGCAACGCATTGGTGCTTGCGGTAGTACAGGGTATTCCACGGGGCCACACTTGCACTTTGAAGTGCGTGTAGGGGGAAGCCCCGTGAACCCCATGAGATACCTGTAGCGTTTTAATGATCACCATGATGCCCGCCCTCCAATCACAATTAATGCACGATGCTCAAGCCACAGCGGTCATGCTTGAATGGCCAACGTTAGAAGCTCACATTCTTGCGTTGTTTCAAACACCCTATGGGATGCAACGTTGGCAGCAACGCCCCTCTCTCTTAGAGACGGCTACGGCCCAGCAAGCCCAGTGGCAGGGGGCGTGTTTTCGCACGTTGGTGGAACGCTACGGCTTGCCCGTGCTTCAGCTTACCTTGCCACGTACCGCCACAGAGGCGGTACAGAAAACCACCAAGCAGGGCGTGCTGACTCAAGCAGAACTGGCCGATGTACTGCAGAGCCTGACGGTGGGGCGTCAGTTATTGAGCCATGCCCTGAAGTGGCTCCCCAGTGTGTTGCAGGAAAGCCCTGCGTTTATGCGTGAGGGAGTCGCGTTTGAATGGCTAACAGAAGCACCCAACTTACTGGACGTGTATCAGTATTTGCAAGGCATCCTAACGCTGGAGGGCGAGATTAAAGATGAGGCCAGCCCCGAGTTAGCCGAACTTCGTCGAACCCTCAAACGGCAGGAACAACATGTTCAAGAGATTCTGCAAAGCATGTTGGCCAACCCAACCTTGGTGCAGTGCCTGCAAGACCCCATTATCACCTACCGTTTTGGCCGCCCCGTGTTGCCTGTCAATGTATTCCACAAGGCGGCGGTGCCTGGTATCATACACGATACCAGTAGTACGGGGTCGACGGTGTTTATTGAACCCAAGCGTGTGGTAGAACAGGGCAACCGTTTGGATGCGACTCGCCAAGCCATTCACCAAGAGATTCGGCGGATTTTGAAGCAAGCCTCGGAGTGGGTTGCCGTCGTGGCCGATGAGATGTTCCAGTTTTTTGAGGCCGTGGCTCAGTGCGATACCTTGTTGATGGTGGGGCAACTGGCCAAACAACTGGATGCCACCCCCTTACGCATTGTGCCTGATGAAGCCCCTTTGCAACTGCATTGGAAGCAATTGCGTCACCCCTTGTTGGTCTTAAATTCGGATATCCCCACCGTGGTGCCGAACACCTTGCAACTAGGTGCCACCAGTAGGGTTGCCAGCGAACACGATGTGCATACCCTGATGATTACTGGCCCCAACACAGGCGGTAAAACCGTCTTACTGAAGGCCGTGGGGTTGCTGATGTTGATGCTTCACGCAGGGTTGCTGATTCCTGTAGCCGAGGGGAGTTACAGTAGCCTGATGCACACCATCTTAGCCGATATTGGCGATAGTCAAAGCATCCAGCACAACCTTTCCACCTTTTCGGGGCAGGTGAATCGCCTGACTCGTTGGCTTCCTTCCGCCGAGGCTCCTTTGCATCGTCCGCTGTTTTTAATTGATGAAATTGCCGCAGGGACGGATCCCACCGAAGGGGCAGCCTTGGCGAAGGTGTTTATTCGGCAGTTGCACGCCCACGGCGGATTCACGTTGGTTTCCACCCACTTGGGCGAACTCAAGCTAGAGGCGCATCATCAAGCAGGGTATCAAAACGCCAGTGTGCTGTTTGATGTGCAGGCCATGCAACCCACGTATCAACTGCATCAAGGTACCCCAGGGGCTTCCAACGCCTTGCGGATTGCTCAACGTTTGGGCGTGCCTGAACACCTGATTGACGAAGCCACCCACCTACTGCAACACCACAACGCCGATGCCTCTGAACTGTTGACTGAACTTGAAACCCAACGTCTACGCATTCAGCAGGCCGAAGCCACGGCCAGCCAAGCCGAAGCCGAATGGAAACATCGCCTTGCGGAACTCAAAGCCGAACAGCAAGGCTTTAGAGAAAGTAAAAAGCAACAGTTGCTTAGTTTTCAAGCTCAGTTTAAATCTCGCCTAAGTGCGTTGGAAGATCAGGCCAAACGCATTAAAAAAGAACTCCGCAAAGCCGAACTGGGCGATGCCACCGTAAATGTGCAACATCGCCAGCAACAGCTCCACCGTATTCAAGGCGATAGCGACACCGCCTTCGATGAGCTTTTGATGCCGTTAGAGGAAGAAGCCCAG
>JBJTUB010000132.1:0-850 GCA_046080465.1 Vampirovibrionales bacterium
TGGCGTTCTTTAAAAATCTACCCGCCGATTTTAAAGCCTACCAAGCCTACAAACAACACACACTCCCCTACGAGAAAGCCTTAGAGGAGGTGTTGGCTCAAGCACCAACGACGGTTCAACAACAACAACGTGCCACTCAGTTGCAACAACAAGCCTACTACACGTTTGAAAAAGTAGATGAAACCACACAACGCCTGACGGATGATTTAGAGAACACAGGCACCATGATTGAACAAGTAGCCGCCCAATTAAATGAGCAAGGGCAAAATATACTTTTGCTCATATTGGGTTCTAGTGCTTTAGGAGCCATACAAACCGAACAAACAACCATGGCTGACCGTCTGCAACAAGAGGTAAACAAGGCCAGCGAAGCGATGCTGGTAAAATTGAATGGAAAGCCCGCCACGGAAGCCAATATTCGTGCTATTTTAAAAGAAGAGTTTAAGAACAAAGTACAAGATACTGCATTCACGCAAGGCCCAGCCTTTTTAGCGGGTTCCATCATTGCCTCTAACCTAGTGACGATTGCCAGTGCCTTGATAGCAGCGAATTTGCGTAAAACAGCCACGCAGGTAGGCGTTATGCAAGCCACCACTGAGCTGGAACAAGACCCTAGCCGTACCGTGTTTGTGGCCGAAGGCTTGGATTTAAGGCATTTGTAGGCCCATTCACTCCCTCTCCCTTAGGTGTATTGTTTCGTATGATTACAAAGGTGTTCAAGAGGGGCTTTGTAACCGATACATTTTAATCGGGTACGGTTATAGTATTTTAAATAATTTACGACTCTTTTCCAAAGATGTGTTGAATGGCTTCGTAGAAGGCTAGCCCTAAACGTATTCCACTGGTTACA
>JBJTUB010000133.1:0-11299 GCA_046080465.1 Vampirovibrionales bacterium
TTAGTGATTACGATTTTAGCTGGCGGGTGCCAAGCGGGGACTCTTGCACGAGAGTCCCCCTTGGCGATCCCCCTGCGTGTAAGGGGCTTTGCCCCTTAACCCCACTTTGGCCTTCAGAGCTTCGCAATTCAGGCCAAAGAATGACACTCTACAGCTCAAACACACGCCAATTCTCACTCTTTCATGCTTTTGTCCTGTTCTAAAGGCCCGTTCGGGCATGCACTGTGTGGAGTGTGGAGTCGGTTGCGTTAGAAGCATGTAGATAGTGCGTTCTTCTGCTTGTTCCTCTTCTCTTAGCGAGAAGCCTAGGTGAAGGGAGTGTTTTGTTGTGGGCGTTCCACCTCACGATGTTCGGTGTCGGGCTACTTGCCAAGCCTCCGCAGGGTCGTTCCTCCCCTTTGCGGGGTCTTGGGGCTATCGCCCTGTATCCCTAACGCTAGGGCGGGTTTAAACCCACCCCTACGAAGGTAGATTGTCACCCTTTAGAAGAGGGCTTTAGCCTTTAAAACTCAAGGATGGTTTTAATGGCCTCGCCTTGCAGGTAGGCCTCCAGCCCTTGGTTTGCCTCGTGCAAGGGGGTGGGGTGGGTGAGCAAGGGCGTGAGCGAGAGACGGCGTTCAAACACCCAGCGGGCGGCTTGCTCTAAATCCTGTAGGGCGGGGGAATAGGAAGTAACCACCGTGATTTCTCGGTAATACAGTGGTGTTAAATCAACCGTTGTGGCTTGCGTGGCATTGCCTGCTAGCACCAACACCACACCGCCATCACGCACCAAGCGTAACGCCTGAGCCACGGTGTGCGGGTTAACGACGGTTAGACACACCACATCCACGCCTAAGGCATCGCCGTTGGGGTGTTTGGCCAAAAAGGGTTCGGCTTGGGCGTGCTGATGCTCGATGGGTTGGGTGGCCTGAGTGGCCACATCCACCATCGCCCCTTGCTGAGCCAAGAACAACCGTGAGGCTTTTAAATCGTAGCCCAGCACCACATCGCCCTGTTGCTTAAATACTTGACTGGCCAATAAGCCAATAAACCCAAGCCCGATAACAGCCACTCGCTGGGGGCTAGGGCATTCAATATGCTGTTGAGTGACGTTGTTGTGTACGGCTTGCCCTGTAAGCACGGGGTGTTGCGTTGCCTGATTGCATCGCCGTACGGCACGCAACACGCAGGCCAAGGGTTCAACGCAGGCCGCTTCACGATGACTGATATGCGACGGCACCTTGAACGTGGTGTGGGCGATATGAGCCGAGCTGACAAACACCTGACTCGCAAAGCCACCAGGCAAGAGATTCGTTTGTTTAAAGGTTTGGCACATGCTCGGGCTGTGGTGCTGGCAATAATGACAATCGCCACACGGCACATGATGAGCCACCACAATGCGATCACCCACTTGTAGGGGTTCTTGCCAACAGGTGAGCGGGGGATGAGGGCTACTGAGGGCGGTGATACGCCCTACCACTTCATGCCCGAGTACACTGCCTTGAGGCACTTTGCGTTGTTGTAGTTTTTCAACATCGGTACCACACAGGCCACAGGCCAAGGTAGCCATCAGTAAACCTTCTCGCCCTGCTAGGCTGGGTGGGGTTGCTTGGGGCAGTACATCAAAACGCTGAGTGTCGTTATTGACTTGTAACTGCCACGCCAAGGCGGGAGTTTCGGTTGTGGGGTCGAGGGTCGCCACCGTGTCCACCGTGTTCATACTATCCCACGGGGATTGAAGGGCGTTGGCGTTGTGAGAGGGGCGGGTCATCATGAACAACAGCCTCCGTGATGCGTATGGCTAAAGGCAGAGAGCAAGGAGTGAGTCTCGGGCGGGGGGGCTGGCACGGCGGGGGCATGAAGTTCGGCACAGGTAGGGCGGGGGCTAGCTGTGTGGTTATGGCTGGCACGCCACATTTTACGCCCACTGCCCGCTTGAACCAAACACCGATGACCATCAATGGCGAGTTCGCCACGACGAAAGACTTGCTGCACCTTGCCCTGCACCTGCCACCCTTCAAAGGCGGAATAATCGCACTGCATGTGATGCGTTTTGGCAGAAAGCGTGTGCGTGGCCAGTGGATTGAACAGCACCACATCGGCATCATACCCCGAGGCCAAGACCCCTTTGTTGGGCAGATTTAAAATACGTGCGGCGTTGGTGCTGGTTAAGGCCACCCACTGCTGGGGGCTGAGTCGTCCCTTGGCCACCCCTTCGCTAAACAACAGCTCGTAGCGATGTTCAATGCCTGGCATGCCGTTGGGTATCTTGGTGAAATCGGTTTCGCCCATGCGTTTTTGATCGGTGCAAAAGGGGCAGTGATCGGTGGCCACGGTTTGAATATCCCCTGCTTCTAGCCCTTCCCATAAGGCTTCTACATCGCTGGTATGGCGAAGCGGTGGGCTAAACACCCACTTAGCTCCTTCAAAGCCCTCGCTCTCGTACAGACGTTCATCCAGTGTTAGGTATTGAATACAGGTTTCTACCCAAGCGGCCTTGCCTTGCTGGCGTGCCTGCTTGACCTTCTCTAACGCCTCTAGACAACTTAAATGCACCACATAGGCTTCCCCCGCCCCTGCTTGATGCTTGAACACGACATCGGCTAAATCTACAAAGCGTCCTGTGGCTTCGGCTTCCACAATTGGCGGACGGGTGAGGGCGTGCCACTTGGGCAGGTGACGTTCTTCAGCAGGGACACGTTGTTGCAAAAACTCGATCATATCGCCGTGTTCGCAATGGGTGAGTACGGTGGCGCCTAGCTGGTGTGCTTGCTCTAAAATAGCGAGCAGGGCATCATCGCCCACCATTAAGGCTTGCTTGTAGGCCATAAACACTTTAAAGCTGGGCATGCCGTATTCATGCACCAAGCGTGCCATTTCTTGCGGAGTTTGGGCGGGGTCAAAGTGGGTAATGGCGGTGTGATAACTGTAATCAATCAGCGATTGTTGAGCCATGGCATCCCACTTGGCCACGGTTTCCAGTAGCCCCTCTTTGGGGTGTTGAATGGCAAAATCAATGATGCTCGTGGTGCCACCAAACAGGGCGGCTCGGGTGCCTGTTTCAAAGGTATCGCTGCTGGTGGTTCCCATAAACGGCATTTCTAGGTGGGTATGGGGGTCAATGGCTCCGGGGGTGGCTAGCCAGCCGTTGGCATCTAAGCACTGCGTTCCTTCAGGGCAGGCACTGAGGGGAATCTCTGGGGCGATGCGTTCAATACGTTCGCCGATAATGAGCATATCCGCCAAGTGGGTGCCATCCCAGTGGCCTTGGGCATTGATAGGGCGACAGTGTTGTATGAGTACGGCAGGCGGGGAATCAGTCGGGGGCGAGAAGGGCGAGGAGGGCATCGGCGTATCCTTTAGTTTAAGGGGAGGGGTATAGAAAACTCTCTTTGCCAGTATTAAACCAAAAACAAACCCGCCTATCATTCTTTTTTAAAGAAAAAAACGTGAGTGTATACAAACCATGAACAGGTATGGTATAGTTAACAGTAGTATAAAAAATGTTTACTTTTTATGGGGCTTTTTTTATTTGATGAATTGTTAAATACTTTTAACACTGGTTTTTTATTAAAAGTTACGGAAAAAGTTTCAGGCGAGTTGATAACGAGGCGTTGAAGAGTTTGAATTGAGGCGTGTACATAGAGGTACATAACGAGATTCAATGTCAAAACAACGAAGTTAGCGACCGCATCAAACCTTTTTCCGCACGCTCCTTACACTATGGTGCATAGAAGGATATCCCCATCTATATGGTTCTTGCAAAATATTGGCATACCCACTGGGATAGAGAGTGGTATGAAGACGATGTGTACTATCAACATCGCTGGGTACAGGTACTAACAGAGGTCTTAACGGCACTGAATCGTGGCGAAATTGAGGCTTTTCTGCTGGATGGGCAAACCATCGTGCTGGAGGATGCCTTGACACTGGCTCCGTGGCTGGAACCGTTATTAAACGAGGCCTTTGCTAAGCAACAGCTTCACTGTGGCCCATGGTATGTCATGCCCGATACGGTGCTGGTATCCACGGAAAGTTTGTTACGCAATTTAACACTGGGTATTCAGCAAGCTAAACGCTGGGGGTGTGTGCAGTTTACGGGCTATCTGCCAGATTCCTTTGGGCATCCGAATGCGATTCCCGCTGTATTAAACGCCGTGGGCATTCGGCACGCCTTGTTGTGGCGAGGGCGAGCCATCGCTCCTAAGCAAACGCCGTGGTTTCAGTGGCAAGCCACGCCTGCTGAACACAGCCCAGCCGTGCTAACCTACCAGTTGGCGGAAGGCTATTTTCAAATGATGTTGCACGACAAAGAAGCCCCCGATGCAACATGGCAAGCCGACACCTTGCAGACGGTGGCCGAAATGATTGCTCACCCCCACCCCTGCACAGACGAGGCGATGGGCTTGTTTCCCTTGGGGGGGGATCATCTTGGTTTGCCACCCTTGGCCACACGTCAGGCACATCAGGCGTTGCTAGAACAGTGGCCCACTCAGTGGCCTCATGCGTTTATGGAATCGCTAACAGCAACCCTACCTAGTGATACCCTAGCAACCCGAATCGGTGAACTGCGTGATTGGGGTCGTCATCCACGGGTAGGTCAACCTAGCCCCGAAGGCGATGCGGTGGCTCCTGCCTTGCTAGCGGGAACCTTAGTGGCTCGTCCGTGGTTGAAGGTGGCCATCGCCCATGCCGAACATCGTTTAACACACACCACAGAACCTCTGTTGGCCATGGCGTGGCAACAGCTCACCCTCTTGCAACAACGGTTGGTGCATCAGCAAAGCTTTGAGGCATGGCGAACCTTGTTGTTAAATCATCCGCATGACAGCATTTGCGGGTGTAGTACGGATGAGGTGCATCGTAGCAACGAAGAACGCTTTGCACGGGTAGCTAGCCTAGCCAAACAACTGGAATCGACCGCTTTGAGTGTGTTAATGCCCTACCGTCGGGCGGGGTTGCAACTCGTTAACCCTAACCCTGAAGCCTTAACCCTGCAAGGAAGCTTGCCCCTGACGTTGCAGTTGCCAAGCCCTGAGGCTGAAGCTTGGTTGAACGCCCATGCCCCGTATCTTCATGTTTTGAATGAGGCCCCTGCCCTACAGCACGGCTGGCAACACTGTTTGCACGATGTTCCCCTAAGTCATCTGCATCAACAAGAGGTGTCTGTTCTGCTTCACCTGCCTGAACCCCTTACCCTGCCTGCTTACAGCACGTGGCATGGCGACGATTGGCTCGCTTTACCTACACATCCGCCCACGCCTGCGTGGTTGCATGTTAGCCCGCCGTGGCAACTAAAGCTCACCTTTGAAGGCCTGTGCATTGAGCCTCAAGGCGTAACGAACCAGCAACTGGGGGTGGTTTCTACCTTTGCTAGCAAGGTGATGCCCTTTGGCTTTATTAGCGAAGAAGATGCAGGCGATAGCTACAACCCCGCCCCCGTACTGGGAACCTTAGAAGAATACTATCTGTTTGAGTTTACCCAGAGTGTGGCTCATCCGTTGCGATCCGTGTGGGAGTGTGTGTGGATTAGCCCCGATATGAAGCACCGCATTCATCAAACCTTTGAAAGTCGTGTGGGCGAACCCTTGTTGCGTATGACGGTTCGGTTTCAGTGTCGGCCAACGCATCAGTTGAGTATGGCCTTCCAGCCCAAGGGGTTGGAGGCTATAGACACGCTAGCCGAAGCCTCGCCTCTGACCGTGACGGCATGGACGCATCTTGGTTGGGAAGAACGCCAGCATAGCCACGGGGACGATCGCTATCAAGGCTACCCTTTAGCGGAACAGTTTGTTCCTGTGGCTGAGGATGCAGACGAGGAGACTGCTCCTGCTCGATTCAGCGATGAATGGCATTACGAAGAAGGCACTCATCAAGGCCAACTATGGTTGCATCATCAAGCCGTGGCCTTGGCGGGTTGCTACAGCTATCAGCCTTATCACGGCGGTGTGGCCTTGCCCTTGTTCCGTGGGTTTGATGCGATTAGTGGTGGTGTCTTACCGAGCCGTAGTCATCCAGCAGGCCCCCCAGTACTCACCCCCGAAGGTCAAGGCTTGCTAGGCAGCACCCCCCGAGACGTGGTTTACACAGGATGGTTTCAGCCCCATAGCCCGACACCGTTGGCTTGGCAACAGGCGTATCAACAGGCCCTAGCGAAGGAAGAACTACACGGGCGATATCAACACCCCGAACTGCCCTTTAGCACGCCTGCCCCTAACGAGCCGAAGCAACAAACCTTACTGCCTGCTTGGCAGCTTCCGCCCGAGGTGGGGGTGTGGTCGCACCGAGTCGCTTTTGAAACGATGCAACCTATCGATGTTGTTCCGCCCTCTTGCTCTTCAGTAGCGTTAGAGGCCTTGCAGGTTCCGCCTGTTCAAGGCGAGGTTGCGGCGAGTTACTTTATTCGTTTGCATAACGCCCATGCTCACAGCGTCACGTTATCCATTCCAGAGGCGGTTGCTGGCTGGGGCTTGGCCACAGGCAACGATGAACGTTTACCCGCCGATACCAGTGCTTCACGCCAGATTGTCATTCGTGGGTTTGATTTTGTTTCTTTGTGGTATACTATTCATTAGGAGTTGTTTGCAAATAAAATAGAGTGTAACTTCAGTAAGTAAGTTCCTTTTTATTGAAAACTAGCCTACTAAAAACACTCGTCATTGCGAACGTAGTGAAGCAATCCCCTTGGCTTTATCGTTTCTGTGCAGGAGATTGCCACGCCTAACGGCTCGCAATGACATATTCACTGAGATAGGGATGCAACTATTTGCAAACAGCCCCTAGTTATTTGTATAGTTTCTTCAAGAATTAAAGAACATTTTCTATGCCCCTATCTGCATTATTTAATCGATTGGTTGTGGCCTGTGTTGTGGCCTTGGGGCTTTGTGCTGGATACCTCGCAAGTAGCATCGCCATGGCCACCCCAGAAGCCCCCCCCTCCGAATCCACGATGCCCGAAGCCGTGGCATCCCCGTCGCCAGTGTCTCCCACGGTTCAGTTAGATAAAGATACCTTAGAACGTCAGCCTTGCCTTAAAGCCTACGGCAAGGCTCAGGCTGTGGCCTTGCTTCCTGCATGGCAACAATGGCTTATTTCCCCCTACGGCTGGTATGTTCGTAACACGGTCAACCGTTGCATGGCCACCGCTAGCCCCTTGCTCATGAACCGTTTACGTCAGTACCCCGTGCCTAGCCCTACCCCTTGGATTCACTAAATGCCGCTGTTTGATTTAATTACCCTTCCCCCTGTTGGCCAACTTACCCCTCTTACCACGCCGTTGCCCTCCTTATTAGCGTGGGGCGTTGGCGGACTCATCCTCGCCGAGTTTGTGGTTTTGTGGGTGTTGGTACAGTGCCTGCTTCAGTTAGAACGTTGGAGCGAACACACACGCACCTTGGCCGATGATGCTCGGGCGGTGTTTTACGAGGCTCGCTTATGGATGCGAGAGGTTCGCCGCGGGGTCGCATTTTTACCTGCCGAGGTATCGGTGTTACAACTTCTGTTACCACTGCTCACCCAACGCAAGGTTCCGTATGCGTTGTGTGTCGTTATTCAAAAACTCTTGCAACACGCTCAATCTGTTTCTCAAACAACCGTTAGCCAAGCGGCGAGCAAGGAGTCTCGTTAACGCTATGATCTCCGCCACCCCGCCCGAGACTGTGAGCTTGACACCTAACGATTCGCCCTTTAAGGCGTGGCGATTGCTGTTTGCCAACCAGTCGTTTGTGGGCTTGTGGTTAGGGCAGTTGTTTTCACAATTGGCAGACCGCATCATTTATGTGGTGTTTCTTGCTTATTTGGTACAAGCACAGTATGTGGATGAAGCCTACACCAGTTATCTGTATGTGGCCTTTACGCTGCCTGCTATTGCGTTAACGGCGGTGGCAGGCGTGTTTGTGGATAGAGTTCACAAACCCACGCTCTTGTTTGTAACCAACGTGGTACGAGCCTTGTTGGTTGTGGCCTTGCCTTGGGCGGCCAGTTTGGGCTTATTGCCGTTGTATGGCTTGGCGTTTGCCCTTTCCTGCGTCACTCAGTTTTTTGTACCTGCAGAATCGGCCATGATACCCACTTTGGTACCAAAGCCCTTGCTTACACAGGCTAACTCGTTGTTTACCACCACCATGATGGGGTCGGTGATTTTTGGCTTTGCCTTGGGCGATCCGTTGATTCACCTCGTGGGCTTGGGCGAGGTGCATTGGGCGGTGGGGGGCTTGTTTACCTTGGCGGGGGTGTGCTTGTTGTTTCTGTTTCGTTCGGCACACCCCTCCATGGCCAGCAACGTAGAAGACACCTCTCCACCTACACCTACACAGCCACAGCCACAGCCACGCCCCAGCACGGTGGCGGAAACATGGCACGGCTTTTTCGATGAATTAAAAACAGGGCTAGCCTACATTGTTGCACACAAGCCCGTATGGCAAGCCATGGCGAAACTCGCCTTGCTTTTTTCCGCCGTGGTGGCGTTGTGCATTTTGTGTATTAGTTTTACCAAGCATTTTTTATACGATAACCCCTTGCTAGCCGCCCGCAAGTTTGCCTACCTTATTGCAGCCAGTGGCGTAGGGATGGCTATCGGTGCTTTAACCGTGGGAAGTTTACCTCAACGCCTGCCCCGCTTGTTGATTGTTTACACGGGAATGACGATCTTAGGGGTGGCCTTAGTGGGCTTGGGTTGTGTACCCAAGATTTTTCCGCAGATGCACACCGCGGGGTTGGTGTTTCCTGCCTTACCGTGGGCCCCGAGTCACGAGGTGGTGGTGTTCTCTCAGCGTATGTTGGCGAGTTACACTTGTGCCTTGATGATGGGCTTGGGAGCAGCCGCCGTCGCGATTCCGTTACAGGCCTTGCTACATGAGGTGATTCCAGAACACTGCCAGGGCAAGGTGTTAGGCGTTCAATTCACGCTGCTTTCTACCAGTTCCACCCTTCCTGCGTTATTTGCCGGGTTTGGTAGCCAGTGGTTAGGGGTGCAAACCATGTTTATTTTAACGGCGTTACCGTTTGTCGTATGGGGGGCTATTGGCCTTTGTCGGGCATCTCATGTCTTAGCCGACTCAAACTCCCCACCCGCATCTTAAAAGAGTACTCCTCCATGATTCCTGCGTATACCCCCACCTACACGGGGCCCAAGGCTTATCACCTTTCCCCTAAAAAACTGGCCGAACTAGGCATTCGCTGTGTGCTGACTGATTTAGATAGTACCCTAATGCCCTCGCACTACAACGCCCAGCACCCCGAACATCAAGCCACCTTTGCCAAAGCCTTGGCTTGGGTGCAGGTCTTGCACCAACAGGGGATAGAGGTGTGCGTCATTTCCAACAATCATCATCAACGCTATGTGGAACAAACGGCGAGCCTGTTGAGTATCCCCCCCGAACGCTGTGTGGCCAAGGCGGCCAAGCCAAACCCTGTCCCCAGCCACGCCTTGCTGCAGCACTATCACGCACAAGGCCTCACCCCGACTCAGTTTATCATGCTAGGCGACCGCCCGATGACGGATATCGGCTTCGCCAACGCCTTAGGCATTCTCTCCGTCTTGGTCGATCCGATTCTAGCCCCAGAGAAAGGAGTCGTTGAGCGTGAAGAACCTTGGCCAACCCGCTTGGTACGAGGCTTGGAGCGTTTGCTTGCAAGCCCAACCCCCAGCTTTAACGCCTAGCCTGTACCAGCCCACCACCTATGTGGGGGTAATGAGTGGTACCAGCCTCGATGGGCTTGATGTGGTCTCGGCTCGGTTGTGGTGGTGCTTGCAGGAACATCGCTTCCGTTGCGAGGCGGTTCAGCATGCCAGCTTTGAGTTTCCAGACGCTTTAAAAGCCCCCCTGTTGGCGTGGCAACACCCCGAATCACACTTTACCATGGCAGCGTTGGGGCGTGTGCAACATCAATTGACCTATTACACCGCCCACTGCATTGAAGAAGCACTCCAACAGTGGCAACTTCCTAAACAACAGATAGAAGCCGTGGCATGGCATGGCCAAACGGTGTTGCATGTGCCATCCCCTATCAGCGATCTTGCCGTATCAACGCCCGCAACGCCCACCGAGCCTCCACCGCTATGGCTTCAAACCGCAAACCAGCGGGGGCATACCCTACAATTAGGCGATGGGGCGACCTTGGCAGGCTTGCTACAACGACAAGTGATTCATAATTTCCGCCCGATGGATATGGCCTTCGGTGGCCAAGGCGCCCCGTTGGTTCCCTTTTTTGATGCCTTGTTTTTTAAGCCGAACGCAGGGTTGTGTTGTGTGCAAAACCTAGGGGGCATTGGCAATGTGACGGTACTTGGTGGAGCCTCGCCTATTGCGTTTGATACAGGCCCCGCCAACATGATGCTGGATGGCCTGACCCAGTGGTTATTCAGCCAGCCTTATGATACGGGTGGAGCCTTTGCCGCACAGGGTAGCGTGTTAGCCCCCTTGTTAAGTGAGCTTCAATCGCATCCGTTTTACCAGCAAGCCCCCCCTAAAAGCACGGGGAGAGAAGCCTTTGGTCGTCATTATTGGCAACCCTTGGCAGAAGCGAGTCTCCGCACAGGAGCCAGCCCTCACGATGTGTTGGCCACCTTTACGTATTTAACAGCGTGGAGCATCGCAGATGCGTATGCTCGGTGGGTTCCGTTGGCATTAGCCACGTCGTTACAGCAACTGCCCCCCATAGAGCAGGTAGTGTTGTGTGGCGGGGGGGCCTATAATACGACACTGACCCAGTATTTAAAGGAATGTTTATCCGCAAAACAGCCCCAACACACACCGCCTACCCTTTGCACCATGGAAGATTTTGGCATTGCCAACAGTGCAAAGGAAGCCTTGGCGTTTGCGTGCTTAGGCTGGGCGAATGTACACCGCTTACCAAGCTCACTGCCTTCTTGCACGGGAGCAACTCAAGCCGTAAGCCTAGGGCAAGTCTCTCGATACTAAGCCCAGTCGGGCCTGCGATGAAAGCCGTTCGGCTTGTGCGATGAAGGGTGTTGAGTTAGTCTCGTAAGACGGGTAGCCGATGTTGCGTTTCGGTGGATGTTTACCGTAGGGGGTGAGTTTTACCCCCGTTTTTTATGCCGTGCAAACATAGTGAAGCCATCTTCTTTCGATTTTAGTTAAATCCTTATTTTTCCGAACACGTTTATATTCTTTCGTTCACCAAACTCAAGTGGGGGGCAACGGGGACGTTAGCCCCCGTTAATAATTCGAGAGTATTAACTAAAAGCTGTTTTGAAAAAAATCGTCTAAACCTAGACCAAATCTTGTTAAGTTGTTAAAAATCAGTAGAATTACTAATGAAAACAGGGGTATCTAAGGGCGAAGCCCCTAGAATA
>JBJTUB010000134.1:0-3112 GCA_046080465.1 Vampirovibrionales bacterium
TAAACGGCGAGGTAAGGTTGTCTCTCGTTCACTGAAGGATATGGAGCAAGCGATTGCGTTTCATTTTCACAGAGTCAATACTAAAGCTATTTAGTTAATACTCTCAGTTATTCTAGGGGCTTCGCCCCTAGATACCCCTGTGTTTATTCGTAGTTATACTGGTTTTTAACAACTTAACAAGAGTTCTTCTAGGTTTTAGACGACTTTTTTCAAAACAGCTTTTAATTAATACTTCCTGTTGTTTTAACTCCTTTGCTTGCAGGAGCTTTGAATGAGGGATGGCTAAAACTTGCTAAGTTTGTTAATATAAAGATATATTCAAACACTTGGAAAGACCCCTACCCTCGATGGCTCTCGACTTTGATTTTTCTTTTTGGCAACATCCACTCATTCCAGCCGATCAACTGATTCCCGCCTTGGGATGGGAGGCGTGGTTTGTGTGGGGTGTGGTTGCTATTTACGGAGCCTGTATTGGCAGCTTTTTAAACGTGGTGGCTTTACGGCAACTTAAAGATGAAGAGTTTGTTAAAAAGCCCTCGTACTGCTTTCATTGTCATACCCCATTAAAATGGTATCACAACATTCCCATTTTTAGTTGGTTGTTGTTGGGGGGCAAGTGTGGCTATTGCGGTGCGTCGTTATCCGTGCAATACCCTTTGATAGAATTGGCGAGTTTACTGTTGGCGTTGCTAACGGTGGGGCTGTTTGGTATTGGTTGGCACACCTTGTTTTTGTTCTTTTTGGTGGGGTGTGCCGTGGTTATGCTGATTACCGATGTGCGGGAAAAGCTTATTTTTGTACAAAACAGTTTGTGGCTTATTCCTGCTGGGTTGCTGATGCACGCCTTGGGAGTACTACCTACAGAGGTAACCTGGCTGGCCTGGCAAGCCCCTTGGGCAGCCACAGGCTTACACGATTTCTTTAACGCCTCGTTTTATTCGGCCTTGGCGGGGGTGTTAGGGGTGTTTATCGTGTTTGAAGGGTTGATTCTGCTGACTCGTTTACTGGTTGGGCAAGATGGCTTTGGCCACGGTGATACCCTTATTTTAATGGGTTTTGCTGCCTATCTCGGGTGGGAATGGACACTCCTAACGCTGGTGCTAGGCATGGCGTTACAGTGCATCGTGTATCTACCCATCATGATAGGGCAATGGTGCCGTCAACACCAATGGACACTGCTTGCTTGGTTTGGTGGTGCGATTTTAGCAGGGGTGTTACCCAGTGTAGGGTATTACACGCAATTGCTTTCGCCTACAGTGTTTACACTCACTAGCTTTATTGCCTTACCGCTAAGTGTGTTTGGCCTGTTTAAGTTTGTACACTTAAGTAAGCAAGGTGGCACGCTAACCGCTGTTCCCTTTGGGCCCGCTTTGATTGTGGCGGGTTTAGGCTGTTTGTTTTTTGGTAATAGCCACCTACGTTGGTGGCTATTGGAGCTTAAAAACCTGTTGGGCTATTAGCATAGTGTCGTCACAAGGCCCATAATGGGTAACTTCTGTGTCAAAACAATCCGTTTTTTCACACTGTACTTCTATGTACACGCTCGCAAGCGAGAAAACGCAGGCGTTTTACAAAAGCCGTTTTTTTCATTCTTGATCTCGTGACGACCCTATCTAGGGATACAGGCCACGCAATTTTTTAGCTTCGGCTACCCGCCCCACGCCAATCATCATGGCGGCCATACGGGGCGATACCTTGGATTCTAAATGCTTGTGATACACCTCTTCAAAGGCTTTTTGTATCAGAAAATCAAGCTTATTGTTCACTTCATCTTCTGTCCAAAACAGGTGTTGAATATCCTGCACCCATTCAAAGTAGGAAACCACGACCCCGCCCGCATTCGCTAAAATACCAGGAATAACAAACACGCCTTTTTCTTCGAGGATTTTATCTCCTGCAGGAGTCACGGGGCCGTTGGCTCCTTCGGCCACAATCTTGGCCTGAATATTCTCGGCATTGTGTTCGGTAATCACGTTGGCTAAGGCGGCGGGTACTAGCACATCCACGGGCAAGGCCAACAGTTGAGCATTCTCTATTTCATCGCCCACGGGGTAGCCTTCTACCGTGCCGTTTTCACGCACATAGGCTTGCAAGCGTGGGATATCAATACCATTGCTATCATACACCCCCGATTTAGCATCCGTCACGGCCACCACTTTGAGGCCTTTTTGATGCAGAAACTTGGCTGTAATGCTACCCACATTGCCAAAACCTTGAATGGCTACCGTTGGGCGATCGTTGGCGATGTTGAGCTTTTTTAAGGCCATTTCTACACAACTGGCCACCCCACGGCCTGTGGCCTCGGTACGGCCTAGGGTTCCGCCTACAGAGATAGGTTTACCCGTAACGACCCCTGGCACGGCATAGCCAATAAAGTTAGAGTAGGTATCCATAATCCAGGCCATAATCTGATCATTGGTGTACATATCAGGGGCAGGAATATCTTTCTCTGGGCCGATCATGGTTAAAATCTCGGTGGTGTAACGGCGTGCCAAGCGTTCAACTTCGTTGCCAGAAAGTTCGTCAGGGAAGCAACACACACCCCCTTTGGCTCCACCGTAAGGCAGGTTCAGCAACGAACATTTCCACGTCATCCACATGGCCAAGGCACCTACTTCGCCTAGGCTTACATCGTGATGAAAGCGAATACCGCCTTTGCTCGGCCCCAGTGTTTGATCGTGCTGAACACGGTAACCCATAAACACCTTGGTTTTACCGTTATCCAGTTTAATAGGCACAGAAACGACCAAGGATTTACGTGGCCAACGTAGCCGTTCGTGAATGCCAGTATCAAGGTTCATGGTTTTGGCAACGGCATCTAACTGTTGTTGGGCCATGAAAAAGGTTTCGTTGTAAAACTCTTTCATGGGGTTGTGACTTAAACTATCTATCATGGTAGGGGGATCTCATACCTAGGAGCTGTTTGCAAATAAATGACTGTAACTATAGATATCACTTATGAAACTCAAGCAAAAACTTGATTTCAGTCATGTATCAATGGGGTTTATAGGGACGAAGCCCCTATAAATAATCGAGAGTATTAACTAAAAGCTGTTTTGAAAAAAGTTGTCCAAACCTAGACTAGCTCTTGTTAAGTTGTTAAAAATCAGTA
>JBJTUB010000135.1:0-4324 GCA_046080465.1 Vampirovibrionales bacterium
TGTTCAATCGTCTCATACCGCCCGCACACCGCACAATCAGTCGCCCGAATCAACAGATTCGTTTAGCTGCCGACTTGCCAGCCACGGTGCATCGCCTTCAAGAACTCTGACTTTTAGGGTCTCCTGGTTTATCAACGTAACAACCTAGACTTTTACAAAAAAAAAACGTATACTAAACAAGTATTATACCAACTCTCAGTTTAAATAGCGTAAGAAATTGTTTCTTTTCTTGGGGGGCAATGGGGGCGTTAGCCCCCATTAATAAACCTAGGGGGGGAGAGTTGTAGAGAGGGAGGAACGGCCTCTCTACGTTGCCCAACGGGCAACACAAAGCGACAAACGCAGGAATACGCTATTTAAGATTTTAATTGGTATTAGCTTACACTGTTACCTATAAAAGGTCTTGTAGTTATTAGGAGATTCAGCTCAATGGCTCGTTCCGATTCCTCGCTTAGTCATTTTTTAACAGGCCTCATTATTGGATTTCTTTCAGGTGGGGTGCTGGCTCTGTTGTTAAGCCCTCAATCAGGCCAAGAGAACCGAAAAACCGTCAAGCGTGCCGCTAGCACCTTAAGCGATTCGGTTAAAAACGAAGTGCAAAACCCCTACGGCAACACACAACGCTTTATTGAAAAACAACGTTATTACGTTGAAAAGCAATGGCAAAAGCTACAAAGCCAACTAAAATCAACACGGTTAGAAAAAGCCAAGCAACGTGAAGAAGCCTTTACCCCCGAGGCCGATGATGTGGATGCCGTTTAAACTCTAACTACCTAGGTATCCGTGTGATTTAGGGTTAAAGGAAATATTGAGTAATGATGTCGTTCTTTGTAATACAAACAGACAGTTTGGCCGATACACAGTTGGCCAATTTACTGTATGTGGCCTTGTTGTTTTTTGTGCCGATTGCCCTGTTGCTACTCATGGTACTGTTTAGAGTATGGAATGTATTACACACCCTGTGGGATGTGTTAGTCCATGCCCGCACCGAGCTAATACCCCTATTGCAAGATGCACGCCGTACCGCCGAACATGTAGAGGGCATGACGGGCAGTTTAAAGGAAAGTGTGGTGTGTTTACAGCACAGCCCTAGCCAGTTGCTAGGATGGTTACAAACAGCAGGGCAGCAAGCAAAACACTGGATGGGCGAAGGCTTGCAACAGGTGCCTACATGGGTGCAACGCCTAAGGCAGTCGCTAGGGTGGTAGTCCGCCTTATACCAATTTCATAAATAAAGTGCATCTGCCGCTTTCGTTGTCGCTACGATTCTCGATGAGCTTATGGTCGTCTCTGTACACCGCACTTATTTGCGAGTCTAGGCTCCTAGAAATCAGCTAGTCGCCCTTCATTCGTGAAAATGGTATTACCTGTAGATGTTCTTTTCTATCCGTACTTGATAAAAGGTTGTTTAACCCATCGTGACTCATTCCTTCCAAGCACCGCCTCCTTCCTCGCCCGATGACAACGCTTCAGCCTCCTCTTCAATAAGCTCTAGCTCTGGGGGGGTGGATGCCTCGTGGCAGGGGTTGGGGTGGTCGTATTCAGATCCTCAGCTTAGCGATATGGAACAGGCTAGCCTGCCTCACCAAAAGCAGGGGAGTGCCTTTCAAAATGTCCAAAGTACCCTCTACCGCCTAGAAGATAAGTTTAAGCGGGTGGGCATTTCGTTGTGGGTGCTGTTGCTTAGCCTTATCAATGCAGGGGCTATTTTGTATGGCTTAAATAGCCTGAACGATTTAACCACCTTGCTTTGCCTAACCTTGGTACTAGGCTATTTGTTGTGGCCGTTGCTTCGTGGGTTGCAGTTTGTGCTTTTCTCGTTGATGCGGTTTTTGGGCTTTTACCCGTCTCGGTCATGGCCAAGAGTGCCACGTTCGTTGCGGTTTATTTCACTTGCGTTGGTGTTTGGTAGCGTTGGTTTTGCGGTTATTTATGGGGTTGTTACCGTATTGCCCACCGTTGCCAAGCAAGCACTAGAGCTACTGCATAGCCTGCCCCAACGCTTGGTAGAACTTGAAAGCACAGGCCATGAGCTGTTACCCCGCTTGCATGCCTTAGGCTTGCTACCGTTGGTACAAAACCAGCAGGATATTCACGGTTTACTGCAAAGCACCCTTCAGCCGTTTATTCCCCTGTTAGAGCAAAGCCTGAACAATGCCAGTGGCTGGGTATCGCATAGCCTTGAGCTGATTCTTTCTAAATTGTTTTTTTTGGTCATGCTGTTTGTCTTTTTGTTCTATACCCTAATGGATGCCCCTAAATTGACGTTTTTACTCGTGCAACAATGCCCTAGCTTATGGCGACAAGCCTTATGGGATAATTTAAAACAATTTCACGGGATTATGATGGCCTATATCAAAGGGCAAGTGCTTTTTGCTTTTTTAACAGGCGTGTACATGTTAATTATTTACAGTGTGTTTGGCGTAAGCTATGCCCCACTCTTTGCCTTATTGTTTGGCTTGGGCGAGCTGTTGCCTATTGTGGGTACTTGGGTAGGTTTTGCCCCTGGGATTACATGGCTGGTATTGCAAGGCGATTTTAGCACCCTGCTGGGCGTGTTTTTGTGTAGCTACGCCTACCAAAGTGTTAAAGATAATGTGCTTCAGCCCGCCGTGGTAGGAAGCGCCTTGGGCCTACATCCCGTTATTATGTTGCTTTCTATTTTGGTGTGTGGCAAGTTTGGCGGGGTGATTGGGGTGATGCTGGCCATTCCTATGGCGGGCATGTTGGTGTTGTTGCTTCAACGCAAGCCTGTTGCACCCTCAGAAGGTAGAAATCCCACGCACGCAGCCGCCTCACCCTCATTCAAGGAGGCAAACTAATGGCATCCTCTAAAGCACCAACAGCTTCGTTGCTACCCGCCGTATCGCCACGGTTTTTACTGTGGAGCAACTTGGTGTTGCTGGCGGTTCTTACCTTAATAGGCCTGTTTGTACAGGTGTTTCAGTGGTTGTACGATGAATGTATGATGCTGTTATTCGTGGGGATATTTTCCGCATTGATACTGGCTTGGACGTATCCGCTGGAAGCCTTGCTGGGGATCGTGTTCGGGCCGCAACAATCGCAAGTATGGACCCGCTGGTTGGTACGCCATATTTCGCCCCGGTACCGTGCGTTGCTCTCATATTTTGTGGTGTGTGGCCTGCTGTGGACACTCCTTGTGCAGTGGCTACCCCCCACGGTGGTGGAACTCAAGCAACTGGCCTCTGTACTACCCAAGGCGGCCGATGTGTTAAAGCTGGCCCTGGAACCCTTTAATAGTCTTGGTTTTTCGTTAAACGTCGATACTTTACACTGGGTGGCACGCTTTAAGCACCAAGTCTTCTCGCAAGTAGCCACGTTTAGCCAAACCAACTTAAAACCCTTGGTTTACTTATTGTTGGGACAAATTGTCACCTTTTATATTTTGGTAGATGGCCTACGGCTGAAGCAGTTTGTACGCAGCTTGTTACCTGGGCGATCGTTTCAGTTTTGGCCACAGTTGGCTCGTATCTACCCGGTGGTGATGGTACGCACCCTACGAGCCTATTCTGTTATTAGTTTAAGTTCGGCAGCTATGTTTTGGGGCTTAGGCCTCGGCTTGCATATTCCTCACTTACCGATTCTCACCCTTTGGTTTGGCTTGGCCTCGTTTATTCCAGTGTTGGGGCCATGGCTGGGCTTGGTGCTACCACTCCTTACCTTAATGGCTTACGGAAGGCTAGATGCCTGCGTCTATTGTATGATAGGGGTGGTATTGATGGGCTATGTACGTACCAAGTGGATTGGGCCACGGTTGTTTAAACGAGGCTATCGTTTGCATCCGCTCATATTGCTGATATTGTTGGAAGTCGCCTTGTTTTTGGGCAAGGGGTGGCAAGGGCTGTTGGTCTTTGTTCCTCTCACGGTGTTGGTTTCCTGCATTAAGCATTTGTTTGAACGTCGTTCGCCCGTTACCTTGCTCAAGCAAGCCAGCCTTGCCAATCGTATGACTCCCACGTCTTCAGAGCCTCTCGCCCGTTAGTCGTTGGCAGAGTCAAGATAAAATTTCTGCCAAAGGGGCTTTACCCCCTCTCCCTTAGGTGTATTGTTTCGCATGATTGCAAAGATGTTCAAGAGGGGATTTGTAACCGATACATTTTAATCGGGTACAGTTATAAGCATACACGAAATCCTCAATATACGCCACACGATCTTCCTTACAGCAGGAGACCCTAAAAGTCAGAGTTCTCGAAGGCGATGCACCGTGGCTGGCAAGTCGGCAGCTAAACGAATCTGTTGATTCGGGCGACTGATTCGGCGGTGTGCGGGCGGTATGAGACGGTTGAATACACTCACAACCCCA
>JBJTUB010000136.1:0-899 GCA_046080465.1 Vampirovibrionales bacterium
AATCGCTTCTTCATCATCAACGCAAAAACACAACCGATGCCACTGGAAACGTGGAAAACTTCTTTAGCATCACCTCTAAGGTAGAAAATGTTGATTGCACAACCCGTTTTGTTCTCAATCAAGGAACATCACAAACGATTCTTTGTCGTAGTGAGTTCGTTGTTCCACAAAGGCAAACGTTTTCTCTTGAGCTTGACTTGATCGCTCCAAAAAGAGAGGCTTTCTTCTTTGATGGCTTTTTTGGTAGCAATATCGAACCGTACGATCAGCTAATAAAATACTATGTTGTCGATTTCTTAAAACATCGGCGTATTGCCAACGATCTGATGGGCTACCTGCACAGCATAGAACCCAACATTGTGGATATTAAAACCGCCGAAGATACCCTGATGTTTGGCTTTAAGGGGCAACGCTTCCGTAAAGATTTAAACGAAATGGGCGAAGGGTTTCGCAAGGTGGTGGCCATTTATATGGCCTTGGTGTTAAGCAACCATCACGTCTTTTTTATGGATGAACTTGAGAACGGACTCAGCCTACACAGCCAAAAAATGCTGTGGAAGATGCTGTTTGCCTTTACGCAACGGGGCGTTCGCTTTTTTATAAGTACCCACCAACTGCAAACCCTGCAAACCCTGCAAGAAGCCTACCACGAGTTTTGCGATGGCAGTGGCCGAGGTGGTTCTAACGGCATTCTCCCCCCTGATTGTCCGTTGGAACCGCTGGCTCTGTATCGCCTTGGCAAACACCCCGATACTCGAAAAGTGACGTGTACTCATTACGGCACAAAAAAGCTGTTACTGTTTGCCGAAGCTCATGCGGAGGTACGTTATCCTCATGCGTAACTTACGGGATGCAGACGTCATCACACTACTCAACAGTACTGAAACATTATTTATAGT
>JBJTUB010000137.1:0-3266 GCA_046080465.1 Vampirovibrionales bacterium
ATTCGGGCGTGCAATGAAGCGTTAAAAGCTGGGGGCGTTCGCCCTCGCAATGAAGCACCGAACGCTAGAAGCGTAAAAAGCTAAAAACTGGGGTTTATAGGGGCGAAGCCCCTATAAATAAACTAGGGGGGGAGAGTTTGAGAGGGAGGAACGGCCTCTCAAGATTGCCCGTAGGGCAATGCAAAACGAGGGACTGAGAACACTCGACAAACCCTTTTGCAGAGGTTTCTATAGCACCGTTCACTAAACTCCATAGACTCCATAGAATAGTGTACTCTTTAGCTCCAAGGCTTGGCACTATGATACACTTATACCAATTTCATAAATAAAGTGCGTCTGCCGCTTTCGTTGTCGCTACGATTCTCGATGAGCTTATGTACCTCTATGTACACCGCACTCATCTGCGAGTCTAAGCTCCTAGAAATCAACTACACGCCCTTCATTTGTGAAAATGGTATTAAACCTAAAGTTTTTATTAGACATCTCTACGGTACTTCATTAATTGACGTTTCGCATAGAAACAACGCACCTCTTTTAGTATACTTCATTTTAGGAAATAGTATTTTTTGCATCTGTCTGTTATTCTTATCTTTCTACCCTCAATAAACTAACTCCCTTTATATATGTTGCTCAACACTACCACCCACGCAACCTACATGGCCACAGGCCTACGCTACACCACCGCCAAGCTGGATGTTCGTGAACGAGTCGCTTTTGCCGACACCGAACTACCCCTAGCGTTGCGTGCCTTGCTCGATTTTGCCAGTATTCACGAAGCCTGCATTTTAACCACCTGCAACCGTGTTGAGCTGTATTTACGTGTGGATCATCCCCTGCAAGCCATGCAGGATGTTCGGCGGTTTTTTATTCAGTTTAAAAACTTTGATCCTCATGCGTATGAAGGATGCCTGTTTACCTATGTGGGTGAAGATGCGGTGCGTCACCTCATGGGTGTGGCGGCGGGGCTAGATAGCCTCATTCTGGGCGAGGGGCAGATTTTATCGCAAGTAAAGCAGGCCTATCAACAAGCCCAGCAGGCGGGTACTTGTGATCGCTACCTCAATAAATTGTTTAACACCGCCTTAGCCGTGGGCAAAGAGGTGCGTCATAAAACGGGTATTTCCTGCCGAGATGCCTCTGTTTCCAAAGCCGCTCTCACCTTGGCCTTACAACACAACCCAGCCTTGTTTCAGCAACGCATCGCCGTTGTGGGTGGGGGTAAAATGGCGAGCCTCATTTTAGAACGCCTTAGCCAAGAAATCCCCAAGGCCGAACGCCACCGTGTCACGATTGTGAATCGTAGCCCGCATCGGCTCGATGAACTTACGCAACGCTATCAGTTTCAAGGTTCCACGTGGGAAGGTATCAGCCACGTACTGGCCGAAGCCGATGTGGTGTTTATCGCCACAGGTGCCCCCCACCTGTTGTTTTACCCCGAACATTTTGAAGCCCTGCCCCCCCAGTACCGTGCGTTGTATGATATTTCTGTGCCTCGTAACGTGGATGCTCGTGTGGGGGAACATCCCCAAATTGTGGTTTACAATACCGATGATTTGCACGGCCTGCACGGCTTTAGCAATGAAACCGAACAACACCTACGAGCCAACGCCCAGCAACTTATTGATCCCGCCTACACCAGCCTCTGTGATTGGGAGCGGAGCCTGCCCGCGGTGGCCGTGCTAGATCAGCTACGCCAGCAAATTGAACACGTTCGTCGTAAAGAGTTACACACCTTAGGCCAACAGCCTGTGGCCACCCACCCCACGTTTGCCGTTGATGATATTGATTCGTGGTCTCGGGTGTTTATTAATCGGTTGTTGCACCAGCCCACGGTGCAGTTAAAGCAACAGGCCACCACTCATCCGCAACATGTGCATGCCCTTACCGATGCCCTACAAACCCTGTTGATGCCTGAACAATCGGGGTTGGCCATCCCCACGTTTTCCGCACCTGTTACGGAAGCCACCTCTCCCTACCATGATGCCTGATTCCTTGTCGTCTCTTCGTATTGGTACCCGTGATAGCCAACTCGCCTTGTGGCAGGCTCGGCATGTGCAACAGTTGCTGCGTGAACAAACCCCCGCTTGGTCTTTGGAGCAGTTACCGCTTTACCCCATTAAAGCCGTGGGTGACAAAGTGCTGGATGTATCGCTTAGCGAACTAAGCACGCAACAAAAACAGTACGGTGTGTTTGTTAAGGAACTCGAACAGTATCTGCAAACAAACCGTATTGATATCGCCGTACACAGCCTAAAAGATATGCCTTCTCGTTTGCCCGATGGGCTAGCCGTTGTGCCTATTGGGGAGCGTGCCAGTGTGCGTGATGCGTGGTTACAACCGCAAGGCCTCTCGTTTTTTGAACTTCCCGCAAGGAGCGTGGTGGGAACCTCTTCTCTAAGACGCACGGCTCAGCTACGCCGACTCCGCTCTGATTTAACCTATACCTCCATTCGGGGGAATGTGCAAACCCGTTTACGCAAGCTGGAAGAAGGCGTGGTGGATGGGATGATTTTGGCTGAAGCGGGCTTGAACCGTCTTGGGCTAGGCTCGGTTATGGTGCATACCTTTTGCCCCCTTACTCAACTCATTCCCGCCGTGGGGCAGGGCGTGCTTGGTGTGGAATATCGGGTGTGTGATACAGCCATTGAAGCACGCTTGCATCCGTTGGTAGAGCCTTGCTTATACGTGGCCTTTACCGCCGAACGCACCCTAATGGCTGAACTCGAAGGCGGTTGCCAGCTTCCCCTAGGGGCGTATTGCTATTGGAATGACGCTCAGCAACACTACGAGCTGGTGGCACAATTACTGCACCCCACAAACCCAGAGGTGGTGGTAGAAGGCTCGTGCTGTATTCGTAGCCTTGCAGAAGCAGCATCTCAAGCCCGAACCTTGGCACACACCTTGCTCGCTAACGGTGGCATCGCCATTAAACAAGCCATCGCCGACGCAACGAAGAGTTGAGCGTTGGCCTCGTCAAGGGCATTCGCCCCCGCAATGAAGCACCGAACGTTGGTTGCGTCAAACGGCTAGTCGCTGTTGCCTTCCTACCCCTGCTCACTCTGGCTTTCCTCGTCATTGCGAGCCGTAGGCGTGGCAATCCCCCTATAGAAATGACTCTGTTTTTTGCTAACAGGAGACCCTAAAAGTCTAGCTGTGTTTGTGGTTAAATAAAGAGTGTTTCCGTTATGTAGACGATCCTCCGAAACATGACTCTTTTTCAGCATCTCGATACGATCCAAGATCCTCGTTATAAACGAGGCATTCGC
>JBJTUB010000138.1:0-8566 GCA_046080465.1 Vampirovibrionales bacterium
ATTTGGAGCGATTTACGTCATTGGATTGCAAGATTTAAACGGCGAGGTAAGGTTGTCTCTCGTTCACTGAAGGATATGGAGCAAGCGATTGCGTTTCATTTTCACAGAGTCAATACTAAAGCTATTTAGTTAATATTCTCAATAACTCTAGGGGCTTCGCCCCTATAAACCCCATTGATACATGAGTCAAATCAAGTTTTTGGTTGAGTTTCATAAGCGGTATCTATAGTTACAGTAATTTATTTGCAAACAGCCCCCAAATACACGTAAATTCAAACTCTTTCACGCTTTTGTACTGTCTCAAAGACCGAACCTTTTTTACAAAGTCTTTTGCATTTTTATATGCGGTAGACCCTCAAGCGTAAAAGGTTCTCCCACAATTTGAAAGCCGTTTTTCTCGTAAAAGCGTTGTGCCGTTAACTGAGCATTACACCACACGTAACAATCTTGATAATCTTTCAAACTTCTTTCAACAAAACCTAGTAGATTAGAACCAACACCGTGCGATTGCATATCGGAGCTAACCGCCATTTGACGTAACTGAAAGCTGGTTGTTTTACCATTTTCTTCAGGAGTCAATAATACGGTACCCACAACTTGTTGATTTAACAAAGCCACAAAATGTAACGAGGTTTTTTCTGTAGCTAAATCTTTGGGAGAAAGTGTTAATCCCAAAGGGTCTAGTAATATATTCAATCGCAAGGCAACCGCTAAATAATAGCTAGCAGACCCTTGTTTTATTTGTTTGTATTCAATGATTGTTTGCATAACGTTACTTTAGTTCCATCCTTTCTTCATTTTTACATGCGGTAGCCTTATGAGCGTAAAGGGGCGTTCGCCCTCGCAATGAGGGGTTGCACCTTTGCTTCGTCAAACAGCGAGTCGTTCATGCGTTCCTGTGGGGGTTTCTATAGACTCTTCTGCATCTTGATATGAGGTAACTCTACCAGCGTGAAGGGGTCGCCCACTACCTGAAAGCCATTTTTCTCGTAAAAGCGTTGTGCCGATTGCCGAGCGTTGCACCACAGCACCGTGGCTCCATTCGCTTTAGCAAGGCTTTCGGCAAAGCCCAACAAACGAGAACCGATGCCCAAGCTCTGCCCCTCGTGTTGAACGGCCATTTGCCGTAACTGTACCTCTAAACTCTCCGATGGCGTCTCTAATACAGGCGAGCCATACACCAACATGAGCGACCCCACCACGTTACCCTCCAACACAGCCACACAATGCAGATAGGGAGCTTCTTTGGCCAATTCTTCTGCGGTAAAAACCAAGCCTAAAGGGGTACGCAACACGGCCTGACGCAAGGCCACAGCAGCGTGATAATCGGCACTATCAAACTCAATTTGTTTCAGCTCCAAGGCGTTCATCTGTTCAATTTCCTTTTTTGATTCTATGAAGACTATTTTATTTTAGGTATACTTTATCATAAAGATAAACCCTCTAAAAATAAACCCAAACCGTTTCTTGCAAAGGTCCACTCTGTTTTATGTTTCAACTCGCCTCTGATTATTCTCCCTCGGGCGATCAGCCCCACGCCATTGAAACCTTGGTGGATGCCTTTGCCCACCAAGGGCTACAAAGCTACACCCTACTCGGGGCTACGGGTACGGGTAAAACCTTTACCATGGCCAATGTTATTAATCAACTACAACGCCCAACGCTTATTTTAGCCCACAACAAAACCTTGGCCGCCCAGTTATACAACGAGTTTAAAACCTTCTTTCCCAACAACGCCGTGGAATATTTTATCTCGTACTACGATTTTTACCAACCCGAAGCCTACATTCCCCGCACCGATACCTATATTGAAAAAAGTGCTAGCATTAACGACGATATTGACCGTATGCGACACGGGGCAACACGAAGTTTGTTTGAACGTCCCGATGCCATTGTGGTAGCCTCAGTCAGTTGTATTTACGGCTTGGGGATGCCTGAATGTTACCTGAATGCCGCCATCCGCTTTAACGTGGGTGAAAGTTACGAGCGGGATGCCTTGCTTCATCAACTGATGCGAAACCAATACCAACGCAACGATTTAGAAATGAAGCGGACGCATGTACGAGTGCGTGGCGATGTGATGGACATCTTCCCTGCCACGGAGGAGTGGATTTTACGCCTCTCGTTTTTTGATGATGAGCTAGAAAGCATGGAAGCCATAGACGCCACCACAGGCGACACCCTGTTTACGCTTGAACAGTTTGTACTGTACCCCGCCGTTCACTTTGTGGCCGAAGATGGCTACGTTGAACGAGGGTTACAGGTAATGAAAGACGAACTTAAAACGCAACTAGCGTGGTTACGGAGCCAAGGCAAGGAACTGGAGGCCAGTCGTTTAGAGCAACGCACCCGCCGAGATATGGAGATGATTAAAGAACTAGGCTACTGCCCTGGTATTGAAAACTACAGCCGTATTTTTGAGGGTCGCCCACCGGGTACGCCGCCAAAAACGCTGCTCGATTACTTCCCCGAAAACATGTTGCTGATGATTGATGAAAGCCACGTCACCATTCCCCAACTGCGGGGCATGTACCACGGCGATAAAAGCCGCAAACAATCACTGGTGGATTACGGCTTTCGTCTGCCTGCCGCTCGGGATAATCGCCCCCTCACCTTTGATGAGTTTGAGGCACGCATTGGCCAACGCCTGTATGTTTCCGCCACGCCCAGCAAGTACGAACTCGCCGATTGCACCCTGACCTTGCCCGATGGCAGTGAACAGCGTCACATTGTGGAACAAATTATCCGCCCCACAGGGTTGCTAGACCCACTGACGGAAATTATCCCCACCGAAGGGCAGATTGATACCGTGGTCGCTCAGTGTCAAACCGTCATTCAGCGTAACGAGCGGGTGCTCATTACCACCCTCACCAAACGCATGGCAGAAGATTTAACCGAATACCTGCAAGGCATCAATATCCGAGTCCGCTATATTCACAGTGATGTGAAACCCATTGAACGCATCGAGATTTTACGAGACCTCCGTTTGGGAACCTTCGATGTGTTGGTGGGGGTCAACTTACTGCGGGAAGGCTTGGATTTACCCGAGGTGAGCTTGGTGTGCATTATGGATGCCGATAAAGAGGGCTTTTTGCGGAGTGATTCCGCTTTGTTGCAAATTATCGGGCGGGCGGCACGGAATGCAGCGGGCAAGGTGCTACTTTTTGCCGATACGGTGACGGATAGTATGCAACGTGCCTTGGATGAAACGGCACGTCGGCGTAGTATTCAAATGAACTACAACCTAGAACACGGCATTGTTCCTAAAACCATTCGTAAACCCATGAGCAACGGCCTGCTGGAGCTGTTGGGCGGAGGCTCTAAAACAGCTAGCACGGCCACAGGCACAACGCTACCTGAGGGGCAGTTAAGCAAGGCGATGTTTGAGGGCCTACCTGCCGAACAACAAGCCCAGTACAAACAAAGCCTTGAGGCAGAAATGCGTCAAGCAGCGAAAGAACTCGATTTTGAGCGAGCCGCCACCCTGCGGGATGAACTCCTAAGTTTGGAGGCTTTGCTCGTACAACCATGAAACCTAGTTGAGATGAGCTATGTTTGTTGTAGTATTTTAAATGAATGTTTTTAGAGAGGTAGCCTTATCTCTGTTACCTGTGTTTATTTGGAGTCTTTTGCTTTATGATGATGTCTTCTTCCCCCTTTAGTTACCCCAACCCCTTGAAAACCCACAGCCACGAGATTTGCGAAGGTGCCGAACGTGCACCGCATCGTTCCTTTCATCGGGCCATGGGCTTGAAAGAAGAGGATTTTAGCAAGCCTTTTATCGGCATTGCCAATACGTGGAACGAGGTCACGCCGTGCAACATTACCCTGCACAACCAAGCCGAAATTATTAAAGAAAGTTTGTGGCAGGAAGGTGCCGTGCCTCGGGAGTTTACCGCTATTTCCGTGAGTGATGGCATTGCCATGGGTCACGAGGGAATGAAAGCCTCGCTAGTAAGCCGAGAGGTGATTGCCGATAGCGTAGAACTCGTCATGCGGGCCCACTGCTACGATGCCTTTATTGGCCTAGCTGGGTGCGACAAAAGCCTACCTGGGATGATGATGGCCATGGCTCGCTTAAACGTACCTGCCCTCTTTTTATATGGCGGTACCATTATGCCTGGCCACTTGAACGGGAAAGATTTGACCGTGCAAGATGTGTACGAGGCCGTGGGCAGTCATTCGGCGGGCAAGCTGAGTGATGCCGAACTGAAGGCCGTTGAAATGCACGCCTGCCCCGGTGCTGGCAGTTGTGGCGGGCAGTTTACCGCCAATACCATGGCCTGCGTAGCCGAAGCCATCGGTTTGGCCTTACCGGGGTCATCAGCCATTCCTGCTGAGCACCCCGAACGTAAGGCGATGAACATTCAGTACGGGGCGGCGATGATGAACCTTTTGCACACGGGCATCAAACCTCGGGATATTTTGACGAAAAAAGCCTTTGAAAACGCCGTGCGTGTGGTAGCTACCACGGGTGGCTCCACCAACGCCGTACTCCACTTGCCCGCTTTGGGGCATGAATGCGGTGTAGATGTGACGCTTAAAGATATTGAAGGCTGGTTTAACAGCACGCCGTTGCTGGTGGATTTAAAACCTGCGGGCAACTATGTCATGTGGGATGTGTACAAAATTGGTGGCGTGCCTGTGATTCTAAAAGCCTTGTTGGAGGCGGGCTATCTGCACGGCGATTGCCTCACCGTAACAGGCAAGACCCAAGCCGAAAACTTGGCCGATGTGGTTCTGCCGACCGATCAAAGCGTTGTGTTGCCCTTGGAAAAAGCGCTCAGCAATGCGGGTGGCCTCAAGATTCTGTTTGGCAACTTGTGTCCTGAAGGGGCCGTCGTGAAGGTGGCCGGTGTAACGAAGTTGGTGCATCGTGGCCCTGCCAAGGTGTACAACGGCGAACAAGATTGCTTCAAGGCCGTGATGAACCGTGAGATTGTGGCGGGCGATGTCGTGATTATCCGTTACGAAGGCCCCAAGGGTGGCCCTGGTATGCGTGAAATGCTGGCCGTGACGGCTGCCTTGTGTGGCCAAGGCTTAGGCTACGATGTAGCCTTGCTCACCGATGGGCGTTTTTCTGGGGCGACTCGTGGGTTGATGGTGGGTCACGTGGCACCTGAAGCCTATGTGGGTGGCCCTATTGGCTTGGTAGAACAGGGCGATATCATCGAGGTTAACGCCGAAACGGGCGTCATTACCTTGGAAGTGTCTGAGGCCATATTGGCCGAACGTCTTGCCACGTGGCAAGCCCCTGCCCCCAACTATCCAACAGGGGTATTGTACAAATACGCCGCCTTGGTGGGGTCGGCCAGCACAGGGGCGACCACTCACCCAGGTGCCAAAGCCGAAATCAAGCCGTATAATTAAGAAGGTTTATAGCTGTTCCCTAGTGTGGTACGATTACATTAGGGAACAGACTTCGTTTTAGATAAAAGGATTCGACAACATGGTATCTACCGAGCAAGAAGAAACTAAAAAATTATCCCCTGAAGAATTATCGAAGTATGTAGATGATCTTAACAAAAAATCGAAACCTCCGTCACAAACATCTTACTCTATTGGTGAACTTGCTCGTTTGCACGACATAGAAGAATTAGTTATAAAACCTAGCTATCAACGCTTATTTCGTTGGAGTGAGGAAGACGAATCGGCTTTTATTGAAAGTATCCTTTTAAACTTTCCTATTCCCCCTATTTTTGTCTCTATGGATAGTGACGGTATTTTTGAAGTGATTGACGGATTGCAACGTCTATCAACCATTTTTCATTTTCTTGGTCAACTGCCCGATAGGCCAGAACCGCTTCGTTTGCAAGGGTTACAAGTTCTAGAAAAACTAAATGGACTCTCGTTTGCCGATTTACCTAAAGTGCTACAACGAGACATCTCACGCAGTACGTTACAACTTAATGTTTTACCCCGCTTAGATCAAGCAAGATCCCACGAAGTGTTTATTCGTTTAAACAGAAATGGTCGTACTTTAACCGCACAGGAAGTTCGCAACGCCATTTTAGATAATTTAAACCTACTTGATAAACTACGTGCTTTCAAAAACCATTCACACTTAGGCTCTATTTTTATATTGAGTAAGAACGAAGAGCAAGAAGCTTATGATGATGAATTGATTGTACGTTATTTATTTTGTCGTTTTTGCAAAAAAAATCCAGAGCAACAAGCCCAGTTATTAAAAAAAGGCTTTTCATTAGAAAGTATCTTTGATACCTTTGCTTTAAAGTTTTTAAGTAGTATCGATTTAGACTCTGAACTCGTACTATTTTCAAAAACGCTAAATCTGCTTACCTCTCCAAATGAAGACACACAGTTTTTATCTGATTATGATAAAAGCAGAAATCGCCCTAAAAAAAATGTTCGCTCCTTACCCATGTTTATGATTGTTTTAACGGCTGTAAGCCTATGTTTAGAATCCAACCAACATGTGACACCATCGGATGTTCAAATGGCCGTACAACGTTACTGGGAAAAAGAAGGTAATAGTATGCAAGGCTCAAAAGCGTATCGTATCATTCAAAAATCATTGAACTCGGTAGATACATTTATGGAAGATCTAACAAGTGGAAACGTGTCGTAGTGAGCAAACAAAACAAAAACTAACGGCTTTATTTAGAACCTTTGACGAAGCATGTCCAGCCTCTATTCCAGAAGATTCTGATCTTTATCAACTATTAGTGGTTGGCTTATATGCAAGCATCCTTAATATTATGGATGACTTTATAGGAAGCTGGGCTGAAGCCTTAAAACCTTACATCAGTCCTCAATGGTTGAAGTTTATGAAAGGCCGTGAGTTTTGGAAGTCTAAAGCGATTAATACTCTTTTAACGTTTAATGAACTACCAAAAGAATTTCCTGAATATAACAAATTCTCAATGGACTTAAAGAAAATAACAACTTTAAAGGTATTAAACAGTATGTTTCCCAACTCAAACTGTTTAAAAGAAAAAGTCTTTACCATAAAAGCCTATAAAGAGATTCGGGATTCTAGAAATACGCTAGTACATTCCAAGATAGATTTTCCAGATATTCCACAAATACAAAGAGACAAAAATACGCTTTTTAGCTTTGTACAATTGTTAATAGATTTAAAAGATGAACTAGATGGACAACAACTACAACGAGATCACAAAACGCTTTTTAACTTTCTACAACTGTTAGCAATTTTAAAAGATGAATGAAAAAAGTAGACTCTACGATATGATTCAATCCAGCATCCCGCCCTCGTTGTGGCCGTTGTTTCCCTTGGCAGCCAGCCTTACTTGGCGATACATTGGCCTCCTGTACCCGCAACTGATGTTTATACTGCTACTGGTACTCATTACCCCGCATTCCATTCAACAAGCCGTGCAACCTGCTACAATTATTTGGTTTACGGGCGTCGGGTTACTGCTGTTACTCTTTCAAGTGGGGTGGCAGTACTTGGTATTGTTTAAGGCAGAACGCCGTTGGCTCCGTTGGGAGGCTCGCCCTTGCGTGGAGGCCAGCGTGTATCAAGCCCCACCGCAAGCCCCACTGGTGCCGCTAGAAACCCCACTGACCCCCACCACCCACATCAAAGAAGCCATGGCCGTCATGCCCCTCTTCACGGGGATTGGCCGTTATGCCGTCTCTGGCATGGTGATTCAACTACTCACGCTGGCGTTGCCGTGGTTGTTACTGGGGCTAACGGTGTTACTCTTAATGTGGCTTTGCCCCATTCACACTACCATCGACGAATTTATCACGGCGTTTAAACCCGTAATGCAGGCCGCTCAAGCCACCCCCGTGAATCTGCAAGCCATCATCGAGGCCGAACGCCAACTAGGCGTGTTTATGGAACAGGCCGCCCCGCCTAGCACATGGCTCGGCTGGATGTTTGCCCTCACTGTAGCGGTAGCCCTCATAACCAAGGTGAGTATCTTTTTAAACCTTTGGTTGCCCATGGTATTACTAGGGCAGTGTGGCCTGAAAGAAGGACTACGAGCCTCGTGGGCATTGTTCAAACGCTACCCGATAGGTACTACGTTTATGGCCAGCACTAGCTTCTTATTGATGCAACTCTACGGCCTGTTTGCCTTTGTTTCTACAGGCTGGGCAGGGGTGTTGGGCAATCTACTAGGCATGGTCTGTTTAATTTATGGTAGCTTTTTGCAGTACCTGTATCTATTGCAACGCACGGGGGCGTATCCACCTGCAACGGAAACACCCGAGCCACCCATCACGGGTACGTTGATTGATACCCATGCCTAAGTCAGTCGTTACCTCACTCACGGTTATCACGCCCCCCACCCCGAACGAGATTCAAGCATGGCAAAAGGTGTTGGAACCCGCCTTAAAACGACACCATCACCCCAGTTTTATTGAAACAGACCCCATGCAATTTCCCCATGCCGTGCGTGCCGATGCCCTCCACTGCGAGGTACTCACCTTGGTGGCAACGGCCTTTAGCTACGGTCAGCGTTCGGTGATTGTACCTACTTTGCACGCACTCATTCATCAACGGTTTGAGAACAATCTCTTGGGGCTGTTGCAACAGGAATCCACCACCGAACTAAAGGAACGCTTGCAGGGCTGG
>JBJTUB010000139.1:0-13842 GCA_046080465.1 Vampirovibrionales bacterium
AATGCTAACTGTTTCTCACGGTTCAACTCTTTATACTCTGAAAGCTCTTCCCTGAGTCGTTCAATTGTTTGATTCAATCGAGTTTCCCAAACAGCATACCATGATTGAAACGTATATAATTTTGACATTATCACACACACCTTACTACCAAATGATGATCATTAACCAGCGGTGAGTGTTTCAAAGAAATGCTTATAGAAAGTCAACCCTTCTTGAATGTTATTAAAGGGTCTTGTTTTTGATACCATATTATTATCATCTTGAGTTTCGAGTAACTTCTTTGCAATGGTTTGTTGTAGTTTGTTTTTTGTTTCTGTGGATAAGGTTAAAATGGCATTAGGATTCTGATAATCATAAATAATCAAAGCAATAAAAAACTGTTCAATCATGGCACGACTAATGGATTTGCGTGGTACTTTTAAAACACTTACCTTAGGCTCTAGATCATCTAGTAAGGCAACTACTTTTTTGAAGCTCGCCAAGTAGGTACTAAAGGCATTCTCTTGGCGTTGTTCATACAATTTGGCTTGTTCTACAGCAAATTCATCCAGCTGACGCCCCTCTGAATAGTTGGTTCGTTCTTTTTCAGACATACCTGTAACTACATGATCAACGTAATAAAACGTACGTATTAAATAATCCAAATCCACACGTTCATTTAGTTTTTTTTCAGATTGCCCTATCAAATTACAGAAGGCATCGCTATTGCACTCGGTTGCTAAAAAATCTAAAAACTGTTCGGAAGCATCCATCAATAAACAGTTCCGTATTTCCTGTCTCGATATAGGTATACCCGTGGTGTTAATACGTTTAAATAACTCCAAACGAATCTGTGGTGAAGTGCCTGGCTCTAGTCTAACAATCTCCAATCGCGTGTGTCTAAAGGCTAACTTTACCTCTGTCGGTAACTCGTCCCACCCCTTCCCGTTTAAAGAAGTTAACTCTTCCAATCCTTCTAATTTAAAATTATTATTATCCAATGATTTATATTTGCCAACAAATTCAAAAATAGTCGATAACCGTTGCACCCCATCCAGCACTTCCCATGTGGTATCTTCTTTTATATATACAAATATAGGCGGGCAGGGCAACCCCAATAAAAGAGATTCAATAAACGAACATTTATCGGCTTTTGTCCATCTGAAAAAACGATGGTATTTTGCCTTTAAATCAATAGCATTATCCTCGGCGTAAAGGTTAATGATTTCACCTAGCCCGACTGGGTAAGTCAATAAACGAATCTCTTTTCGTTTGGCTTTAACTTGCTCGTTAATTGCTTTAAGATCTTCTGTTGTATTAAACATTGCTAAATGGATCCTTTACTATAGGCACAACTTTTTTTGAACTCCAGCTTGTAACATATCATACCCAAAACATAGCGGTTTGACAAAGGGTTCTGTTTGGCGTACGCTAGTGCATTATAAATAGCTTGTACATTGTTAAATGTTACAGAATCAGCTTTGAATTTCATAGTTTTTTAGTTTTTAGTTGCAAACGCCCTTTGGCCTTTGCCCGCAAGTTTGGAGAATACACACACTATGCAACGTACTCTTGGTGGAACCAACATTAAACGCATTCGTCGTTCGGGTTTTCGTGCGCGTATGGCAACCCCTGGTGGCCGTGCCGTTATTAGCCGTCGTCGTGCTAAAGGGCGTCACCGTTTAGGCATCGTCTAAGCACTGACGTTTGAAAAGATTGTGCGATCTTCAAAACGTTCTAAAGAGAATGAAACTCCTTTCGTCATTGCGAGCGAAGCGTGGCAATCTCCCTGTTTAAAGAAGTTTGTATGTTACCTAAACAGTACCGTTTAACACAATCTTGGCTCATTAACAAAACCATGCAACAAGGGGTGCGATTATTTCGTAGCCCTTGTTTAACGTTGGTGGTGCTGTTTCACTGGCATACCTGCCCCCTACCCCTGCCCTTACCCGCCCGCCTGCCACGACAAGGCTGGATGGTCAGCAAAAAGGTGCATAAGCGTGCCAACCAACGCAACCGAGTTAAGCGGATAATTCGTGAACATGTGCGACAAGCTCATCTAGCCCAGTGGCAACAAGTGTTAGCTTCTGCCGACACATCCACGCCTGTGAATACCTCCGTCAATGCTCTAGGGGGGGTGGCCACCTTGCTGTGGTGGGCTCACGCAGGGCTGACCGAAAAAACCAACGCCGAACTACGCACCCTAGCCGATACCGCCTTAGAGCGTCTGCTGAAAAGCATCAACAAAGAGGCCAACAAAGAGACAAGGTATCACGCATGAGACGCTGGATTTCTGTAAAACTAACGGCTTTGGCCTTGGGGGCGATTCATGTGTATCAAGCCTATAGCCGAACCACGCCCCCCTGTTGTCGGTTTTACCCCAGTTGTTCGCATTACGCTAAAGAGGCCTTGCAAACCCACGGTGTGGGTGTGGGGTTGAAGCTCACGGTGCAACGCCTCTTGCGGTGTCACCCTTGGGGTAAGTGGTGTTCAGGGTGGTTGTATCCTTTGCTCGGCATCCCCACCGATGCCCCTAGCGACGGCGTGGATTTAGTACCACGCCCCCGATAAACACTATCTATTCCTCTTGTTGTTGATTGCTATTCATCAGCCCCACTAAACGAAGCACGTATGAAACAAGTTCCAAAGCAGCATACAACGCCGTTGAAATGTAGGTAAACGCCGCCGAAGTCAATACCTTTTTGGCTCCTGGTATTTCTTGGGGCTGCAAGTAGCCGCTGTTATGAAGCACCGTCAACGCCCGCTTGCTGGCATCTAGCTCCACAGGCAGGGTCACAAAATGAAACAACACGGCAAACGAAAATAACACCACCCCTGTACCCGCAAACAAAATAGTCAGCCCTGTAGGTAGCCCCATAAAGCTTTTCAGCATCAAGCTAATAAAAAATAGCATGGGCCCTAGCTGGCTACCAATGTTGACCAAGGGAAACAAATTACCACGCCACACCACGGGCGAATACTGTTGGGCGTGCTGCATGGCATGGCCAATTTCATGAGCCGCAATGGCGGCAGCAGCCACGCTTCGCCCGTGGTAAATATAGGGCGACAGACGAACCGTTTTCTCGCTGGGGGAATAGTGGTCGCCTAACTCATCGGGGGTTTCTTCCACACGCACATCGTGAATCCCCGCTTGACGCAGCATATCCACGGCAATCTCAGCCCCCTTCATACCACGAGCCGTAGGGACTTCCTTCCACGTGTTATAGGTTTTCTTCACCCACCACTGGGGCAGAAAAATCAGGGGCAACCCAATGAGTGACACAAACAGGGTAAACGGATCCATGGCCATGGGCATTGGTAAAAACATAACACATTCTCCTTTATATATTAGGGGCTGGTTGCAAATAGCTTTAAACCGCTTCTTTCTTACTTCTTGGTGGCAAGTTGCCCTAAAGGGCAACGTTGAGAGGCCGTTCCTCCCTCTCAAGATTGCCCGTAGGGCAATGCAAAACGAGGTACTCGGAAAGGAGTGATTCCCTTTTGCAGAGGTTTCTATAGTTACAGTAATTTATTTGCAAACAGCTCCTAAGTGCTTTAGCAACAGACGCTACCTTCTTACTATAGCAAAAGAATGAGCGACACTCGGCAGATTTAATATTTTTATAAATCATCCAAAAGACGCATTGCCCAAAGTTAATCCTTAGGTTTATAATTAATCTCAATTAGATATCTAATATCATTTTTAGAAATGAAGGGCGTGTAGGTGATTTCTAGGAGCCTAGACTCGCAGATGAGTGCGGTGACCATAGAGGTACATAAGCTCATCGAGAATCGTAGCGACAACGAAAGCGGCAGACGCCCTTTATTTATGAAATTGGTATCATTCCACTATAGAGGCGAACGTCCCAAACTTAGCCCCCAAACGAGGCTATCGTTTTTTTAAGCACGGGGTTGAGTGTGTGATTAGAGGGCTGTTGCCCTGCGGGGGGTGGGGTCAATTCCTCGGGGGAGAGCAACAACACCGCCTGCTTATAAATACTTTCTGCCATGCCTAAGCCCCGCCCACTACCTGGGGCATGAGCCATATTTTTGGCCATCTCTTGGTTTAACATCCCACGGAAGCTTTCTTCTGCCTCGCCCCCAGAAATGAGAGAGTCTTCACGATCCACGGTTTTATCCATGGCCGTCATCAGTTGCTGAATAAACACGGCTTCAAACTCTTGGGCAACATGTTTAAGCTCTTTGGTTTTTTGGGTTTGTGGGGCATCAAAGGTTGTTTGTGCCTGTAGTTGTAATTGATTGATGGTGTTGGCTTGCGTGTTGATGCTGTTCATCATAACAGATTAAATAATCTCCAAATCGGCTTGCAAACTACCTGATACTTTAAGAGCCTGCAAGATAGAAATTAAATCGCTGGGGGTAACGCCAATGCTATTAAGGGCGGCCACCAAATCGCTAAGGGTGTGGTTGGCTTTAAGATGAATCAAGGCACCGCCTTTTTTCTCGATGTTGACGCTGGCGTTCGTTACGCCTGTGGTTTCGCCTTTTTCAGAAAAACTATTGGGTTGCGAAACCTCGTTTTTGGCATCTACGGTGACGGTAATGCCTCCGTGAGCCACGGCGGTGGGTAGCAACTTGACGCCTTGGCCTATGACGATGGTACCTGTACGCTCGTTAATGACCACCTTCGGGGCATGATCACTCAGGGCGACGGGTAGATTCTCTAGCTTGGCTAAAAACGCCACCCGATTGTTTAAATACGCTGGCGGAAGCTGAATACGCACACTGCTGGCATCTTGTGCTTTGGCAGGGGCTAGATTATCGCTAATGAGTACGGCCACACGGTTGGCTAAATCAAAATCGCTTTTGTTTAAAATCAGTGTCATGCCTGTGCTATCACCCAGTTGAGCATTTACATCACGTTCAATCGTCCCCCCTTGGGGAATGCGTCCCACCGTGGTAATGCCCGTACTGGCACTGCTACCTGCAGCTTCTACGCTGGTGGCTCCCACGGAAACTGGCCCTTGAGCCACGGCAATCACTTCGCCGTTAGGGGCTAAAAGTTGTGTTGAAATCAACACGCCCCCTTCCAAACTTTTAACTTTACCAATAGAGGAAAGCGTCACGTCCAGCTTATCCCCCGTGTTAGCAAACGGCGGAATGGTAGCCGTTACCACCACTTGGGCGGCGTTGTTCCCGCTTAAATCGTTAATACTCCCTAGGCGTGTACCTAAATTGTTAAGCAAGTTGTACTGTGCCGTCTTCGTCGCTACAGAGCTATCCCCTGTGCCGTTTAAGCCCACAACAATGCCGTAGCCCGTTACTTGGTTGCCACGCACCTCTTTTAAACGACTCATATCTTTTAGCTTTACCCACGTGGTTGCCTCGGCGGTGGGTAGCATTACGGGGGGGATCATCAGCGTGACCCACACGCTCGCCAACAACAAGCAGACTCCCCAGCCCCTTTTACTCCAAAGAGGTTGGCTAAACACGTTATTGCAAAGTCGATGTTGAGGCATTGTCATTATATAGTTAAATCCTTCTTGTTCTGAACACTTTTTAGCTTCCCCTTAGCGAGTACTTCCATACTAGGGGGCAACGGGGGCGTTAGCCCCCGTTAATAAATCTAGGGGGGAGAGTTTGAGAGGGAGGAACGGCCTCTCAAGGTCGTCTGAAAGACGACACGAAACGAGAAAGCTAAGACAGTTCGAAAATAGTGATAGTTCATTATAAACAGTCCATTCTAAGAAAACCAACCTACTGTACAAATTGTAATAACTTCCCTGCAATGCCATCGTTTTGGCTGCGGCTTAACATCCCCTTACCGCTCACCATCATTTGAAAATTGGCCACTTTCGCCGAGCTTATACTGTTATCCGCCGAAAGAAAATACGGATTAATCAGCCCTGTAATAAACACATCGGTTTTTTCTTTCGCCAAATACAAGGATTTTCTTCCTTGAATCATCAAGTTACCATTCGGCAACACTTGCACCACCTCGCAGGTGACGGTTTCTTTAATTGCCATGTTTTGGCTGGCCACCGCCTGTGTTTGGCTTTGGTTTCTACTAGCAGATTGACCTAAATTAGGCAGCCTAAAATACGATGCCAACTTACCAAGCCCCACGTTGCTGGCTACCGTTTCAACGGCACTGCTAATATTGGCCAAGGTGTTATCTTCTAACTGCGATTGTTTTTGTATTTGCACTTGCGTTTGGTTGCTACGCTTGATGGTTTCATCGATATTGAGTGTCACCAAATCGCCCACCTGTTGGGGGCGGGGCGATGAAAACAACATGCGTGGGGCATTGGGGTAGGGGTGCAACCCTTCGCTCGGGGGCTTAAACAACGATTCCGCCTGAGTGGGAACCATCAAAAACGGCATCAACAAAAAAATCATCCAAGCAATTAACAAAACCCCTGTACGCTTTAATCGATACCGATCCACTGCCGTAACCACCAGTTTCGTTTTCTTGCTATGGGGGTAAGTGTCATCCAAAGCAGAGTCGCCAGCGTTGTGGCAGGAGGGGGCAATCAAGGCCGAAGTCGTCTCTTGCAGGTAGGCTAACATAGATGTTTTCTCTCTCTTCCTCTCGCTGTGTGATTTTGTAGATCTCGCTTAGGCGAACACTTTAAATAACCAAATCACCCTACTTTAGTATGCGTTTGTTGGTAAAAAAACACATACTCCTTTAGGTGTATTTTGGTTAACGCTTGGCAATAACTGTATAAAGGCTCCTAAACGTTATCGGCAGATCGTTTAAAAACTTTAGAAACTTTTTGCAGAGATTTCTATAGAAACCTCTGCAAAAGCCCGTTTGGGCGTGCAATGAAGGGTTGAAAGCTAGGGGAGTTCGCCCTCGCAATGAAGCACCGAACGCTAGAAGCGTAAGAATCTAAAAAATGAGGTTTATAGGGGCGAAGCCCCTATAAATACTGAAGGGGGAAGCCTTTGAGATGTTTTTCACAATGAGGATCTTGCGTAAGAATTGAGAATGTCCCTCTTCGCTGTGGGGGCGAACGCCCCGGCCTCTCAAGATTGCCCGTAGGGCAATACAAAACGATGAGCTTAGAAGCCTCGATAAACCCTTTTGCAGAGTCTTCTATAGAAAGCCCCTCAACAACACAAGACCCTCTTATCTGTAAAAAAGAGAGTCTTGTGTTGTTGTGCTTGCCTAGGCTGGGGGCTGTCGCCCCTAGTTCAAGGCAAAGGTCACGTTCACCACTGCCGTAATTTTTTTCTCGATGGTGCTGGTATCATAGGTACCATAATCAGAAACCTCGGTCGAGTTGCTGGGGGTAATTTGAAACACGCCCGTGTTGGCCTCTACCAATTTGCCCACATGACTCCCCGTAGGGTTGGCCACCGAAGCAGCTCGTTTTTGGGCATTTTCAGTAGCTTGTTGAATTAGTTCAGGCTTTAGTTCTTCCAGCTTATTGTAAAAATACTGAGGCGAATCAGCCGAAAGGTTCACCCCCTGATCGTAAAATGCCTGAAGGTTGGCCGCCAGTTCGGCTACCGTTTTAACATCGGGGGTGTGTACGGTTAGGTATTGGTGTAGCTCATAGCCAGACACTTGGTTGGTTTGCGTTCCGTTGGGCATCAGTACATATTGCGGGCGTAGCTCTTGCGATTCTTCGGTTAAAGCGTTGGCTGGTAACCCTGCTTTTAACAGTGCTGCTTTTACTAGGCGTTTATCTTTTTCCAAGGCGTCACTCAGGCTTTTGGTACTGTAGCCGCTACTAGATAAGTGTAAACGCCACACGGCGGTATCCGCTTCCACAAACTGCTGAGCTAAACCTGTAATACGTAATTGCGAACGTTCTAACAACTTTTGCTGAAGCAACCCACCCGCCAGCACGTTGGTAGCCGTCACTAGAGCCACCCCTAGCAGTAAGGCCATGCCCAACCACTGAAACTGCTCTAACCAACGAAGCGAGGCTTGTACAAAACGACAAATGGCATGAAGCATGATAAACTATCCTTAAAAAATAAAAACATTCTAAAACCCTAATTTAAGAATGCTCAAAACACAACTTGATGTCAAGAAAAAACAGGAGACCCTAAACGTCAGAGTTCTCGAAGGCGATGCACCGTGGCTGGCAAGTCGGCAGCTAAACGTCTTTGTTGATTCGGAATACCAACAAAGACGTGCTTGCATTGAGCTGGCCGTTGTGATATAATCCACGCATCAAAAAGAGGACTTAGACTTATTAGTTACACTTAATTGTTATAGTTAAATCCTTATTTTTCCGAACACTTTTATATTCTTTCGTTTATCAAGCTCAAGTGGGGGGCAACGGGGGCGTTAGCCCCCGTTAATAACTCTAGGGGGGAGCCTTTGAAAGGTTTTTCACAATGAGGATCTTGCGTAAGAGTTGAGATTGTCTCTCCTCACTGTGGGGGCGAACGCCCCGGCCTCTCAAGATTGCCCGTAGGGCAATGCGAAACGAGGAACTTAGGATTGTACGGAAAAATAGTAATTCCACTATACTATTCAAATTGTTACTATTCAAACGCATCATTGTGTGTGTTCGGTTATTGATGCTTTAGGCGGTGTTTCGGATTTAAAATCGCCTTAGACATTGAGACGCCAACCTGTGCGAATACTCTAATCGACAACCCTTATTCTAATAGACTTTTATTTATACTATGATATAGGAGATTTCGTGTATGATGATGACCACTCTTGCCTCGCCCCCTGTTGCCACTGTTTCGCAAACGCCTCCTGCCCCTAAACCCTCTGTGGCTACAACCGCCGAAGCAACGAAGACGCTTCCCACTGCCGATAAACAATCTACCCCGCCTGCTGTTGCTTCCTCTCCTACCCCTTCTGCCTCTTCTGCTCCTGTGTCGCCTCAGCCCACATGGGTGATGTTGCCTAACGATGCCTTTACGACGAGTACACCGTTGTTGCCCCTGTGCCCAACGGGTGAGCCTTGCCCACCGATGGGCGTGGAAATATCGCACAGTGTGGGGCATCAGGGCAATGCTGTAACGGCGGGTATGCGTGGTTTTGTGCGTGGCTTTAACGAAACATTGCCCATTTATGCAGGTATTGCCGCCACCGTGGGCGTGTTTGCTGAAGTAGCCAACCATCTTCAAAAAGGACGTCAAATCGAGCAACTCAAAGCGGGAGCCACAGAGGTTTACCAACAGTTATCACAGGCTTTACCCGAACAACAAGCCCACGTTCAACAACAGGCCAGCAACACTAAAGCAAGCCTCGCTGGACTCACGCTTGAGCGTATTAAAGACGAATTGAAATTGACAGGGTGGAACTGGAAAGAAACGGCGAAAGAAGAACTCAACCGCCGACAAACCCTTGCCAACATTTATGATGTCGTGGCGAACACCTTGCCTACCAGTACAGAACAGCTGAAAACCAACTTGAAAAAAGAGCTCGATCAAGCCCATCAATTTTTAGAAACGCAACGCCCTAGCATTGGTGAAAGCCTTGGCAAGGTGCTGCAGTTTACGGCGAGTAATGGCTTAGGCTTGGCTGCCATTACGGGTGTATTGGTTGGGGGCTATCGCTTCTTGCGTCAGGCGGAGCAAAACACCAACAATCGTAAAGAAGCCGTGCTGCAATTGCAACAAGAACGCTTGAATATTGAACACGATCGTACTATTTTAGCGGGGGCAGATTTAAGCCTGAAGCATGGTGTCTTGCTTTAAGCAAGCGTTAGCTTGACCCAACAATCGTCTTGAGCGTGATACACCCATAAATGATGGAGCTTACCCCACCCTGTGTAATGAGCATGGTAACGCTGTTTGCCAAGCCATAGCCCACGTTGCCAATGCAAGGGGGTGCTGGCTGTTGGCAAGGTATGACACGCCACCACACAAAGGGGGGCTTCTAAAATCCCTGTCACCAAGAGGCCTCCCCACGCCTCTTTGGCACGAATACCTCGCTCTAACACCGCTACAGGTGTGCTATCAAAGGGGAGGATGCAGGGTACATCGCTACTTTGATGAAAACTCGCAAGGGCTTCTTCTTGAGGGATGGCTTGATGCAGTACTTGGTAAAACTGCTGACAGGAATGAAAGACCGTCTGCACAAGATGGGGTAGTTGCTGGGCTAGGCGTTGTTGCACCTCGCGGCTACCTGTGTTGGGGGCTACATGAAGGGCGGTTTGCCATAGAATCTCGCCCGCATCCCAATCGGGGGTCATGCGGTGCAGGCTAAGGCCAAACTGGGTATCGCCTTGCCATAATCCCATACTAATAGGTAAGGCACCACGGTGCCGTGGAAGCAGGCTGGGATGCACATTCAAAAAAACGGTCTCTGTTTCTAACAACGTAGCAGAGAGTTTTTCGCCCCACGTACAACAAAGAATCACATCGGGTGCAAGCGTTTGCAAGTGGGGGTAGGCTGGGTGACTCCCTTGCCCAAGGCCGGTAACGCCTTGTATGCTGGGGATAGCAAGTTGGTGAGCTAGCTGAGAAAGCTCGGTAGGGGGTAAGGACTGTTTAACCAAGTGGGCTAGCAACGTTTGAAGGCCTTGCCACCAACGAGCCATCCCTTGTAGAAAGGCTGCCAAAGAGGCTGGTAGAGAGGCTGACAGTGTGTCAGAAGCTTTGGTACAATCGTGCCAATCCACCACGGCCACCACCTGTACCGTGCTTTGCTGGTGTAGGGCGTGCAATAACGCCATGGCGAGTGGCCCATAACCACATAGTACAATTCGTATTTTATTACTCGCCATGGTGGGTCTAGCCTCAAATAATTTAAGGATTCAACGGCATATCGGTATGCAACAAGACGCTTTGCCAAAGCTCTAAGGTGGTTTGATCAATACTTGCTTCGGTTTGCAAGGCTTCATCCCATACTTGAGCCGCTTGATGCAGTTGGCTCAGTGTTGCTTGCACGGCGGAAGCCATCAGTCGTTGGGGCTGGTGTTGCCACGTTTGTAATGTTAGTAAGGCTTGTTGCCACGATTGTTTGGCTCGCTGAAGTTGGGTTTCTGGTGGGAAAACAACGGGCGTTTGTTGCTGTTTAATCTGTTGTTTCCATCGTAACCGCTGACGCTTGGCTTCTGTTTCGGCTTGCTGTTGCTTAAGCCTGAGAGCTTCTAGCTCTAGTTGAGCCTGTTGCTCATCTAACCGCTGGCTAGTGCCGTGCAACACAGGAAGCGTGACGTTGAGACCTGTATTCAAATTGGTGGGGCGTAATTGCCCCAAGGCACTGGCAGGGTTGTTAGGGTTGGCTCCCGCAAAATTGAGGGTTGTGATGGCCTGAACCTCGGGGGCGAAACGTTGTTTTTGCAACCAACGAAGTTGAGCCTTTTTTAGCTCTAACTCTTCTTGCACAAGCTTTTGAGTAGGGGTCAGCAAGGCGTTTGTTTCTGTGGTAAGGCGAGCCAACAGGCTGGGGGGCAAAGGCGAAACTGCCAACGTGGTGTATTTGGCTTGCAAGGGCAGAAAGGTATACACCTCTAGCTGATCCAAGGCACCTTGCAAGGCAAGATGTTGCTGGGTAAGGTGTTGCTTTACTTGTTGTTCTTGCTGGGCGATGTGCTGGAGACGTTCTTGCAATAGGGAGCGAACCGTTTGCAGTTCGGGGGTGTTTTGATAACGCACAATCTGCGGTTGAGGGCTTGGGAGACTGTTAGACGTTTCTGCCGTTGTCGCTGTTGTGGCCTCTGGGTTGGGTAGGCGGTCTGTTTTTTGGGATGCGTCTACGGGGGTGTTTATGGGGGTATCTAAGAGGGTAGGGCTACTGGGGGAAGCGGGCAAAGGTTGCAAGCCCTGAGCAGGCGTGGCTTGCACGGGTAAGGTTTCAACGCTATAGGGTTCATGCGTGGTGGTGATTAATACCTGAAGCGTATGACGTTCTTCTTCCAGTAAGCGTTGCTGTTGTTGTAAACGGTGTTGTTGTTGTTGCACGGCATAGGCCGAAGCAAAAACGGCGGTAGTTTCAGCCAATAAACGTCGTTCTTCTATCAGGCTCGATAAGCGTTGCCGTTGGCTACTATGTTCAAGCTGGGTGCGTTGGTACTGTTGGCGACCACTATCCCACAGCGTGAACCCTGCCCGAATGTTGGCCGATGCGTTAAACTCGGTTTGCGGATTACCTAAAGAGATGCGAGCCGTGCTTAACGGGTTGTTTGGGTTGGCAAGCGTGGTTTGCGATAAACCTTGTTGAGCCATGCCTGTGTTGAGACCCACCGCCACGGTGGGGCGGGCTAATTGCTTAAGCTGGCGACGCTTTACTTCAAGCAAGCGGTCTTGAATGGCTTGGTACGATTCCTGATGACTGACACGGGTGGTGGCCTTCAGTGCTTGAGTAAGGGAAAGGGGGGTGTGGATGGTTGCTAGGGGCGTTGTGGTATCGGTGGTAGCCGAGCGAGTCTCTCCTACAGAAGGTGCTTGAACGGTGGCCGAAAAACGTGGACGAAGCTGAACCGTGGGTAACTCTAGGTGCTTTACGGCAGCATCAATCTCTGGCTCTAGGGGATGAGAGAGTATCGGTGTTTGTAAAACGGTGAGAGGCGTGAGAATCTCTAAAGCAGGAGGCGAGTCGGCTTCTTGTTGAGGCAGATCGTCACGTTCTACCCACGGCTCTTGAACCTCTTTCATTGCTTCTGCTTCTGAAAGGGGGCGTGGCTCTAATTGTGGAGCCAGTGGGCAGCTGGCAGGCGGGGGGAGCGTTACTTCCACGGCAACCGCAATAGAGGCTAGCGATAACAAGAGTATCGCCCCTACAGCATAAGGGATGGAACATCGTATCATTGCTTAGGTAGAGCCACTTACTAAATCTCTAACAACACTTTTAGCATACCCTTTTGTTGAGCCAACGTCAAGGCTTCCACCCCCTGCGATAAGGGATAGCGTGCCTGAACTAAACGTTCGACAGGCAGTTGCCCTGTGGCCAAGGCGTTTAAGGCCACATCAAAAGGGCCACACCGTGAGCCTAACACGGTTAGCTCGTTGACCACAATAGGAAACAAGTTTACCTCGGTCCCTAAGGCGACGGTGCTTTTAAGCACAATGGTGCCTCGGGGTTTGGTGAGTATCATGGCGTCTACCAAACCTCGGGCAGAGCCTGTCGCTTCAACCACCACATCCCAGTGTTCCTTCCAATCGTTAGGCCAATCGTGGCTTAACAGATGGGTAGCGATGGGTAAGCCTTCCACCACAGCCAACTTGCTGGCGTGTTTACCCACCAACGTAACGTGAGGGGTTGCCGTCGCTAAGGCCATGGCAATCAAGAGGCCTAATTTACCATCCCCTAACACCAACACACGTTCATGAGGGTGCAAGGGGCGTTGCTCTAAAATCTCGAAGGCAGCGGCCAAGGGTTCGGTGAAAACGGCTTGCTCGTTTGTCACGTTGGCTGGTACTTCATAAAGATTACGCACAGGTACGTGTACAGACTGGGCAAACCCACCGTGATGATTTACAATGCCTACCACGGTACGGCTAGGGCAGTGATGTGGATGCCCGCAAGTGTTGCAGTGATTGGGGCTGGAGGCTTGCTCGCAGGCGGCGTTAATATCCACACAAACCCGCTTGCCTACCCACTGCGGAGCCGAGGGACACTGTTCAACCACGCCCACAAACTCGTGACCCAACACGCCCTGAAACCCCATGTAGCCTTGAATTAGTTCAACATCGGTGTTGCAAATACCAGCCAACTGCACCCGAACAAGGGCATCGGTGGCCGTGCTAAAAGGGGGCAACACAAACTCTGGCTCAAAGCGAGGCGTGGTTCCTTCAAGAGTCAAGGCGGGCATGGTTGTAGGTAAGCAGGGGGGCATCGTGGATGTCGTTTCTATAAAAAGCTCTATAAAAGCCCATTCGGGCGTGCAATGAAGGGTTGAACGCTGGGGGCGTTCGCCCTCGCAATGAAACAAAGAACGCTAGAAGCGTAAAAACTTAAAAAATGGGGTCTATAGG
>JBJTUB010000140.1:0-971 GCA_046080465.1 Vampirovibrionales bacterium
GTGCCAAGCGAGCGGCTTCTTTTTCTTTACTACTAAGGAAGATACCCGCATGAATCGCCCCTCCTAAAGCCCCCAACAACATAAACGGTGCAATGGCGGCTTGTGCATGAGGCTTTAAAAAGCTCTCTGCATCCATACCCAACGCCGTTAGTAGTGAGGCTCCTTTAGTTAGGGGCTGATACGCATGCTTGCTCCGTTCTGCAAACCAACGGCCTAGGGCTTCTACGGGTTTATCCAACACGTTGGTATGGTATAACAATCCATAACCTGCGCCAATACCCAACGCCGACCACCCCAACGTAATACCGCCTGCCGTGGGCTTGTTGAGTAGTTGGTTATCTTCTGTGGCGTTAATCACCACGGTATCCATGTGGTTCACCACGTTCACCATGCTACGGGAGTATTCATGAGCCTGCTGAAGTTCTTCGGGGGTCGGGGGGCTTTGCTGTAAAGCATTCTCGTGGGCTTGCTTCTTTTGCTCTTCTGTAGCTTGCCATGCAGGTACTAAGTGCGATTTCTGTTGCACCGTATGTAAACTGGTTAAATATTTAAACGACATCATACACACAACTTTCTGTAAAACAATGATACATTAATTTGCTAAAATATACACTAAATAATATCATTAAAGCACAAACAAACGTTCATGTGTCATTGAGAATTATACCCTCAGGACCAAAGTATGAAAGCCTAAACCCTATGTCATTGCGAGCGAAGCGTGGCAATCTTCTACACAGAAGAGACTATATCGCTACAGGGAGCCAGTTTTTTTTAATGCCTTCGCCTCTAGCTGGCGGGTGCCAAGCGGGGAGGGCTTCCGCCCGTGCGATGAATGCCCAACAGCCTAACCTTTTACGCAAGCTCTATTCATGCAAGAGCGAATGCTCCCCCTTGACACACAGAACTGCTTTGTTTATAGTGGGAGTCACTTTTTAAGTTACTACAGTGTTAGTTTTATGAGGTTACAGAAA
>JBJTUB010000141.1:0-4998 GCA_046080465.1 Vampirovibrionales bacterium
AGGGCGAACGCCCCCAGCTTGCAACTCTTTATTGCACGGGCGAATGCCCTGAAGAATCTAAAAGAAGTGGGTGAAACATGGGGGGCATTTTAAGCAAGCCTAGCTGTACCACATGCTGGGCAATTGTCTCGTATTTGCTGGCCTGATACGGAAGCGTGGTGTGCCAATGTACTCGATCTTCCAACATGTGCATCAGCAATCCAGGCTCTTTAGGAGCCACCCCCAAGGCAAGCTGTATCGCTTTTAACAAAGGGGCATGGGGTTGCCATACCTGCCAGCAAGGTAAGTAGGTTTGTACACTTTGCTGTACATGCGGATAAAGATAATGCGTACACCCTAATAAGGCCATGCCCTGTTGTTGTAAAGCGTGTTGGGGCAACAGGCTTAAATAATCTTGCAAAACGGCCTCAATACTTTCAATGGGGGCGGCGTGTTCTATCAGGCTAGCCAACTGTTTACACGGTAAATCATACCACGTTAACGGGTGTTGATACTGCGGTGTCAAGGCCAATAACGCCTTAATAAATAGGTTTTTAAACCATTGCTGTTCAACCGTGAAGGGGGTGGCTAGTAAGGCAACGGGCATGGCCTCTGTGGCTGAAGCTTCTTTGTGTTTTAAGCGGTCGATATAGGCGTGAGCCATACTGGGAATCGTGGCACTCATAATATCAATACGTGACCCCAAGGCTTGCTCTCGATCGCAGGGTAGCAACCACGGAGCATGGTCACTGGCGGTGCTGGCCGTGTTGCAAGCCAACACAATCAGGGCTTCTTCACCATACGTGGCTCGTATACTTGAAAACACAAGCCCTAAGCGGATTTGCAATTCCATTAAGCTACGGCTGCCGTAAGGCATGCAGGCGTGGTCTCCCACGTACACAAGAGGCGTAGATTCTGGCAAAACAGAGGCCAAAGCGGGTAAAATAAACGCTCCTCCTAGGCCTGAATCAAACACCACCACGGTGCGTTCAGTTGAGCTAGGCGATAACGACGAAAGCAAGGCAGGATTTTTCACAACAAGGGATGGCTACTCATGATACAAAGATGAACATACAATCATGCTTATTATTTCAACATGAACAAGCTCATACTTCAATGTGTCTATAAAACTATTTTTTAAATTAAGCCAAGGTGCTACATCTTTGGTACAATATTTTTAGATTTTAGGTTGTTTGGTAAAACACACCCTCTGGTTAATGTACCATAAGTGAAGGAGTGTTACACTAAATAGTGTATAAAGCTCAAGCTTAGTGTTTGTCTTGATCGCAAGAGATTACGGAAAAGCTTGGTGGTTGTAAATCATAAGGTGGAGAAAAGAATCATGGCCTTGTGACGACACTATCTAAGAGCATGAGAGCTTGTTTTACTTGTCATTTGTTGAATTTATGAATGCGTCGCTGTTTTTGAGATAGTTTTGGTTTGCAGTTATCCGCCTGCTGGGCAGCTTAATGACTGTTGTAAAGAAAGTTGCGGTAGCCTTTGTTGTTTTATCAACAAAAAATACTGAAAAGCGTTGTTTCACCCCTTTTGAAAGCCTATAGGAGCAAGGTATTTATATGATGAGTCTAACATCGCCACTTGGTAAAGCCACGCCAGCGGAAGGATTATCGAACCCTTTACTCAAGATTTTAATCGTGGATGATAACGCCAACCATTGCCAAGGCATCAAGCAACTGATTGAGTATCAATCGACTCATCGTGTTGTGGGTATTGCATCGAGTGGTGATGAAGCGGTTCGCCGAGTGAGCCATAGTCACTGCGATCTTATTTTGATGGATATGCAAATGGCCGAAGGCGATGGTGTCAGTGCGATTCAGCAAATTATGACTAATAAGCCTGATATCCACATTTTAGCGTTAACGGGGTTTGATGATCCTGATTTGATTTATCGTGCCATGCGTGCTGGTGCCAGAGGCTACTTGCTTAAAACCATGATTACCACGCACCTGATTCGTGGCATTGAAGAAATTAACGCTGGGCGTGTGTTTATGCCTACCAGTATTGCTACCAAGTTTTTTGATGAGTTTCATGCGTTAATTCAACAAAAGCAAGCCCCCGATCCTCAGCGGCAGGCCTTATTAAACTATCTTACAGGGCGTGAGAAAGAGGTGCTGCGTTTGCTAACCGAAGGCCATACCTATAAGGCTATTTCTGACATGTTGGTTATTTCTGAAACAACCGTCAAAACGCATGTGAACAATATTTTCCAAAAACTACAGGTGAACGATCGTACCCAAGCCGTGCTGTATGCCATTAAGTTTGGCTTGGTTGGATCCCAGCGACAAAATGCCTAATAGCGTTTAAAAGATACGTATGAAGGCTTCAAACAGAAAAACTTTATAAACATCGTCGGCTATGGATTGACTCACCCCCCCTGCTTTGCGTACACTAATTATATAAAGATAAAGATAAAGATTAGTGTTTTAGTGATGATAAAGAGTATCCCCCCATGCCGACTGTTGCCCCCCCTGATTTGATTCCAGCCCTGCCCACGTTTAGCACCCCTTCCTTAACGCAACCCGAGGTGCTGGCCTTGCGTGACCATTTTCCCGTTCTGCAACAACGGGTTCACGCTCATAAGCCACTGGTGTATTTAGATAATGGGGCCACCACTCAGAAGCCTCAGTGTTTTATCGATACCCTGCATACCTTTTATCAGCAACAGTACGGTACGGTTCGGCGTGGGGTGTATGCCTTGGCAGAAGGAGCCACCACCGCGTTTGATGCTGTACGTGAACAAGTAACCCAGCTGCTTGGGGCGGCTCATAGCGATGAAGTTGTTTTTACCCATGGTTGCACCGAGGCCATTAATTTGGTGGCCTACAGTTTTGGCGAAGCACATGTGCAAGCAGGCGATGCGATTGTGGTTACGGCCATGGAGCATCACGCCAACTTTGTGCCTTGGCAACAGTTGTGTCAACGCAAAAAAGCCCATTTTCTTGTGGTACCCATTACAGCCACAGGCGAGTTAGAGCTGGAGGTACTACATCAGTATTTCCAAGAGTATCGTGTTAAACTATTGGCGGTAACGCATGTATCAAACGTGCTAGGAACCGTAAACCCCATTGCCGCACTTAGCAACTTAGCCCACGCCCACGGTGCTAAACTATTGGTTGATGGTGCTCAGGCCATTCCTCACATGCAGGTTAACGTGCAAAGCTTGGGCGATGCAGGGGTTGATTTTTATACCTTTTCGCCTCATAAACTCTATGGCCCTACAGGGTTGGGTGTGCTGTACGGCAAATTAGAACTATTAAACAGCTTGCCCCCCTACCAGTGCGGGGGCGATATGATTGATATTGTTACGGCAGAACAAACCACCTTTTTAGAAGGGCATCGTCGTTTTGAAGCTGGCACCCCCCCCATTGCTGAAGTTATTAGTTTTGGGGCAAGTTTAGCTTATGTGCAGGCTATCGGCTTAGAGCGTATTGCCCGCTACGAGCATGAACTGTATGCCTACGCCGTTGAGCAATTGCACCAGCACGTGCCAGACATTATCATTCACGGTCAGCAGTCTGAGAAAGCAGCGGTCTTGGCTTTTAGTATCCCTAACGTGCATCCGTTTGATTTAGGCACGCTGTTAGATTTAGATGGCATTGCCATTCGTACAGGGCATCATTGTGCACAACCGTTGATGCACGTGTTAGGCGTGAGCCATACGGCACGAGCCGTCTTCTCGTTCTACAACACGTTTGCCGAAGTGGATGCGTTTGTGGCGAGTTTAAAAAAGAATGTAGCACGCTGTTTGTAGGGGCTGTTTGCAATTAGCCCCTACACATTGCTTTAATTTAACAAAGCCGAATCTAGCCCATCCCAATCCCATTTTGAGTAGCGGCTACCTTTTTAGTGCTAAACAGTTTGGGTTGTTGAACGGTTTGAAAATAGCTTTCCTCTAAGGCATCTTGGCTTTCTTCATCCTTGGGGGGTGTTGGCTGGCCTTTAAGCAGCCCTTTGTTCGCTTGAGTTAGGATACTCATGACCCACGCTAGCACGGTTTGGTTCTGCCATAGCCGACTCGGTTGCAACAGAAGCTGTTTAAACTGGCTCAAGGAACGTTGTTGGGCATCGGTATAAAACTGAACAGCTTGTTGTAAGCGAGTAAACGATTGCAAAAACCAAGGCTGGGGGAGGGTGGCGGGGGTGACTGCAGGCGTTTTTGGTTCATTCGAGAGGCCGTTTGCTCTGTAGACTTCTTTACGTTGCAGACTCTCTGTTTGCTGTTGCAAGAGATCCACTTGCTCGTTGGTGGTTTTAGATTCCTGCATACGATGCTCACGCACAGCGTTGGCGTAATCGCTGGGATTAAACCATTCACGTACACAAATAATATTGTAAAACTTACTAGCGGAAGGGAAGTTCATAAGGGGCAAGAGACTTTCTACATCATCTAGCAGCATGGTTGTGTTCAAAGTAAGCGTCAGTGAGGTTATTAAACTAAATAAACCCAAACAGACGTTAGCCCTTAAGCAAACAATACAAAAAAGCCATAACCTTTTTAAACACTATCAACTAGTATACACAACGAAACTATTTTTTATAGTATCTCACATTCAACAAAAAAGCAAGTAGGGGCTATTTACAAATAAAGATCAGATAAATTAAAGCGAACTGACTGTTTCTATCCGTTCTCATTGACATTCAACATTTAGTCATTACGAAGGTAGTGAAGCAATCTCCTTCACTTTATCGTTTTTGTGAAGAAAATTGCTGCGTACAACAGCTCGCAATGACGTATATACTGGGATCAGGATGAAACTATTTGCCAACAGCTCCTAAATAAAGTCAATGTTAAGTAACTTTAAACTGTTTATATAATATTACAAACATTAATAAAAGCAAGCACCAACTTTTAACTATACCAGGAGACCCTAAAAGTCTAGCTGTGTTTGTGGTTAAATAAAGAGTGTTTCCGTTATGTAGACGATCCTCCGAAACATGACTCTTTTTCAGCATCTCGATACGATCCAAGATCCTCGTTATAAACGAGGCATTCGCCAC
>JBJTUB010000142.1:0-8252 GCA_046080465.1 Vampirovibrionales bacterium
CTCTTTTCTCGTATTTCGTTTGATAACACGGCCACGGGCAATTGGCAAGCAGCCTCGGCACAAGCATGGGTGGCTCAAACCACGCACGAGATTCCTCTTTACGCCAGTAGTCGACAATTTAGGCTACGCAATGATGCCTCAGGAGGGGGGGCATCGGCTTGCAATTGCGAAATCTATGCTAAAGGCTATGTTTTCAATTATTTAGGAGTGGTTTAATCATGGGATATGTTATTATACTAGGGCAAGCCCCCAATACGTATATCGGATTCAGAGCCACCAGCGAGGAGATGGAGGCCAACGCAGGCGAGCTGTTTATCGAGACACTAGAGGGATGGAGCCAAGAAGCCCCACCTACGCCACCTATCAGCCCTCAGCAAAAACGGGGTCAGTTGATTGCCTTGTTTAGCGAGCTACCCTTAGCTACCCGAGCCGCCTTTGCCGATGTTTCTTCCAAAGTTTACACGGCCTTAGAAATTGGCGATGTGGCCTTGGCCGTGTACTTTGTAACACTAGCGGGGCAAAACCCTAATGCCGATACTCAACTGATACAAATGATGCTCGATGTACTCAACGCCTAATACCATTTTTAGAAATCAACTACACGCCCTTGATTTGTAAAAAAGGTATAAGAAAGGAAACCTACTCATGACTTGGATGCTGGCTATTGATGTGATTATTTTTGCGTTAGAAACACTCTTACGCCCCAAGGTTCGACAATCGAGCAACCCTATTGACGACACAGGGTTGGATGCCATACTCACGATTTTAAACGCATGGAAACTTGCTAAAGGGGGCTCCCAAAGCTACTAATACCAATTAAAATCTTTGAAACGGTATAAAAGGAGCTTCGCCATGGATGTATCCAGTATCCTAACCCCCCAAGTGGTGATTCTCTTGGTAGTTAGCGGAACACTCACCAATGCCTTAGTGATTGGTTCTGTGGTGTGGGGCGTGTACAAGCTCGCCCCCGCCGTGGCCAACATTCCCAATGCGATTGATACCTTACGCATGGCCTTAACCACTCGGTTGGAGGCCTTAGAGAATAAAGTGAGCGATATTGAAGCTCAACTACACCTTCGTAAGGGATAGGCTGTTTTGGTTCGTGATGGTTTATGAGCTAGGATAAAAACGACGTTCAACGCCCTTGATGATTCAGGGGCGTTGATGTTTGAAAGTCGTTGAGCGAGATCCGTTTCTATGTAACTCGCTAGGCGACAAACAAGGTAAGGCTGGGTCGGTTAAACGCATCGTTAATTTCCTTAACCAACCCTTATTTTAACATAAACAAAATAAGTCAGGTGTTAAGGGATGCGTTGCCCCATCCCCCACAAATCGTGTTATCTAAGGTATACTAAGAGAAAAAGTATAAACACTGTACGGGAAATTAATTAAACGACTCCATGCCAAACCCCCTCTTCTCTGCCCTACTCCCCTATTACCCTCACTTGATGCAGGCCAGTACCGTAGCGGTTTGGCTGACGGCTACCCTGGTGGGCATCGAGCTGTTTCGTACCTTCTTGGCTGCCGAGCAAGGGCGTCGTCATGATTTTGTAAAGCGTACCCCCTACCTTGCTCACCAAGCGGATACCGCCCTGTTTGATATCATTCTACTCATTCCCTACCACAGCCTGCACCAACACCGCCCTCTGCTAGATACCCTAGCCTGCGTGCTTCAACAAGATTATCCCCAGCAACGCTTGCGGTGCTTGATTTTAACACCGCCCAGCTTGGCCGAAGAACAAACCCTGCTAGAAGGTCACTTTACCGATCACCCCCAGCTAGAATGGTGGCAAGCCCCCGCCACAGGATACACCTATACCGCCGAAGCGTTAATGATGTGGGCTTGCGAAGCCTTGCACGGCTTAGCCTCTGATACACTAATAAGTGTGTTGCAACCAGGCGATTTAATTCAAACCGACTACACCCAGCAAGTGGCGGTTAGGGGCTACGATGCCCCCTGTTTTCAGGGCTATTTGGGGGCGAGGTGTTTAAGCCAAGGAGGCGAATCGCCCACGGGGCTATTGGCTCAATATTTGGCATGGCACACCCGCCTGTACAGCCGAACCCTTTTGGCTGGATTTGCCCACAGTGATGCTAGCGTGCCGTTACAGCCTTCAGGGTGTACGTTTGCCGCTTACCTGTTAGAACAACATCAGTATCGTCTACCGCTTCATGATGGCTGGCTGGCACTAACGGCAACGTTTACGCAACAGGGGTATGCCCCTGCGTGGGCACCAAATGTGGTTGTTATTCAGCGTCCGCAACCCGAACTAACCCAACACGTACGGCAACACCTTGCCAGCGGGTGGCAACGTTGGTGTTGGAGCAGTACCCATCTGTTGCCCTACCTGTTTAGCGGTAAAGCAGCGTTAGTACGCTTAGCCGTGCATGGCTTTTACCTGCCCTTGCCTTGGTGGGTGTTTGCCTGCTTTGTGCTTTGTAAACTATCCGAACAGCCTTGGTTTTTTGGCCTCCCGAGCGTGGTGGCCGCCTCTACCTGGAGCCAGCTTGCCTTGGGCTTGGCCTGCTTACATGCCATGAGCTTACTGGTGGCTCGTTTGCGGTGGCACGAATGGGGTGTCGCCTGCGGCGTTTCCTCGTTGGTGATGCTCTTACAGCTTTGTGTGTTTCCGTGGGCGTTAGTGAAAGCGGTGTTTGAGAGAGTCAATCGCCCGTTCAGCGATGCCGCCTCTGCTTCCTCAATTCGTGGGATAGAAGGCCGTCCCTCCTCCTTAAGTCAACGACTTCAAGAAACCTCTCCACAGCCCAGTTCTCGTTTTAATGAAGCCTTGCCCAGTGTGGCCTCGCATCCAGAATCCCCGCTTTTGCAACAGAAAAGCTTTGAAGCCTCGCTTACCAACTCCCGAGAGGCGTTGTTAGCCAGCAACCCCAGCCTTCGGCAGTTTTTAGATCAGGCAGAACATGAAAGTCATGTCGAGGCTCATTTGCATCAACAACAACGCTCTAACTTAGCCCAGTTCGAACTTCACAGCCCTACCCCACTAGCCTTGTTGTTCGGAGAAAAAAAGCTCATGGCCGAGGCTAGTATTGATTTTGAACACGACCCCGAGCGTGGCCTGTTGTATCGCTTACGCTTGCAATTTAAACAGCAAGCCTTTGAAACCAACGCCTACCCCCTGTTGGATAGTGCCTTTTACGAGCTTCAGGCCATACTGCAACCCTACGGTATTCGTTTACACAGTTGTGGGGGGTGTGCCTATTTTTATCATCCGCCTTTATCCACGAACGAGGCCGTGGGGAGTCAATCGCAAGCGGGGGTGTGCCTATTTACCAAACAGGGGCAACCTGTCGATTGGCAACAGGATACCCCGATTAGTGTGCTTAGTCCCTCGTGTTCGGCCTACACCCTGATTGAAGAACGAGAGCAGGTGCATCGCCGTTGGCGAGAAAGCCTTTAATGACTATCAACCGACTAAATGCGGCTGATACCGATAATAATGTTGTTAGGCGATAACAACACCAACGTATCGTTAAACAACGCCTGTTTGCCCCCGCCCGTAATGCTGGCTGCGGTTTCAGGCAGTAGCACGCCGTAACGCTCTAAGGTGGCATAATCGATTGTCGAACCGATGTGCAAGGCTTCAATAATCGCACGAGGCACATGGGTTTTGAACGGCACAATTTGCTTACGTTCTTGAATAGAAATAAAGCGTTGTCGTCCTTCAGTGCTTAGCACTTCACGCTGGGTATCCAAGGGTAAAGCCACCAACTGACTGCTATTTAACCCATATTGAGCCAACTGTTGCTGAATATAAGCCGATGTTTTACTTTGCACTGTTTGAATATTGGTACGAGCCGCAATCGGCGAGCTGACCCCCAAAAACGCATACTCTTCTTGAGCAATGCCATCCACAGCCCAAGCCGAAGAAGCCAAGGTTCCCACCAAAGCAAACAACGCCAAGGCAACAGCAAACTGGTTCAAACGCATGAATTATCCCTTTCTCAACGTAAACAATACCTAACGATACTTTTTATCAACGGTGCCAATAAACAATGAACTATAGTGGAATGACTATCTTTGCGTACATTCCTAAGCCCCTCGTTTTGTGTCGTCTTTCAGACGACTTTGAGAGGCCGTTCCTCCCTCTCAAGCTCTCCCCCCTAGAGTTATTAACGGGGGCTAACGCCCCCGTTGCCCCCCACTTGAGTATGGTGAACGAAAGGATATAAGACTGTTCGGAAAAATAATGATTTAACTATAAATAGTGATTAGCACTTAATGGTATAAAAACAGTAGCAAGCAAAAGTGTGCGTTGTCAAGCAAAACTTACACCTTTTATTTTTTGAGTATAACACCCTGCCCCACGAAACACGCCCACCCACAAGTGTAGATCTTCGGGTATGCTTTATAGTGCTAGCAAAAATTAGTGCTCTCTTTTAAAAAAATTAGTTGCATCTAAAAAGTTATGTGTTAGAAATAAATTATATATTTATAATAACTATTTTAAACATATATAATGTTGTGTGATTTTAAACTCTTTAATGAAAGTAGTGTGCCAAAATGATGTTTGCTCCCAATGTTTAAGTTCAACCTCCCTTTATAGCTACGAGTATTAACAAGAACCAGCCTCCTGCTATTCGTCAAGGAGAGAATTTATTAGAGAGAGTAACGAAGAGTGAAAAATTTTTCAACGCTCTAAAAGCTTACGCAGAAGAAAACGATTTAAAAATTAAAATGGACTCTAATGTTTTAGAGGTAACAATTAAGGTCTTAAATAATAAAACATCAGCCCTTACAGAACATGTTGTAACCACAACGGAAGGCAACATAACCATTGTTCCGCCGATACCCTTGGATGGGAAGGAGATTAAAACCGTCATCCCTCATTTTAATAGTATCCCTTATTTTTCTACTATTGGCAACCCCTCAGAAACGTTAGCAGGATTTGCCTGCTTTGACTCGCAGGGTAAACAAGCAGTCTATCTTGCTCCCTCTGGACAAAAAAGAAGCTTCCCTAAAGGGTTAAAATTAGATACACAAGCCTAGTTAAAGAGTTGATCGTGTAAAAACTACCACGCTAGCGGGGCGAAGGCATCGTGCAGGATGAATAGCCCCGTGGTGGCTTCTTCATGCGTGACAGTTTGAGTCTCGGCATTCCACGCCAAGCCAAGGCGATTGGCCTGCAACCCCTGCAACAGCTCGTGTTGGGTGGCTAGGTTGGGCAGTAAATCCCCCCCGGCTCCGTAGCGGTGGGCTTGCACGTTTGTCGCAAACGTACGCAACACATTGGTTTGCGTCCATTGCTTCAGCCATGCCGTGGTGGCCTCCACCAGTTCGCCTAAAATGCCGTGCAGAAACAGATAATCTTGATACTTATCACTGGCAAACCAGCCCCGAGCCAAGGCGGAAATATCTTCACCCAGCGTGACGGCAAAGCCTAACACGGCCTCGCCTTGCGGATGCACACAATGAGCCAGTGTCAACCCGCTGGGGAACTGTTCATCGCACCCCCACGGCTTGGCCAACGGTGTTGCCCAAGTGGCGAACGTCTCACTGTTGGGGGTGCTTGCTAAATAAAGCCTCGCCTCTTCACGGTCGTGATCGTTAGGAGGATACTCAGGAGTCGCCCACAACGCCCCGACTAGTGCGTGCGGTTGCAAGGTGGCCTGCACATCGGGCAGTGCCAGAATACGTTCCAAATGCCCCCGCAAGCCAAGGCGACTTTCCCAATCGGCCTCGGTTTCGCCTTCTGCGGGTGCTTCAAAGCCCCACGCCAAGGTAAACAAACGTTTGGTATTCAAGTAGGGCAACACCTCAGCCACGGTGGGCAACAACAGCCGTGCAGACGATTCACCCACAAAATGCTTGGCCTCCAACGTGCGAGGGGTATCGGCTTCTGTGACTAACGGAACTACGTTAGCAAGGCTTAACTGAGCGACTGCCACCTGCTTGGCCTCAGCCACTGCGGCTTCTTGCAAGGCTTGGGGAAGATCAGCTAAGGCCACGGGGGCGGTGTAACTGGCGTAGCGTTCGGCACAGTAGGCATCAAAGGTACCGTTGCCAATGCGTTCCATCATGGCGAGGCTCTCAAAGGCATCTTTCACATAGGCCACATGGGGGTAGCAGTCGTAGCAATCTTGCTCCACATACGCCCGAGTCAAGGCCGCCCCGCCCAAAAACACGGGAATCGTCAAGCCTTGCTCTTGCATGGCGATGAGGTTTTCACGCATAATGACGGTGGATTTCACCAACAAGCCACTCAGCCCCAAGGCGTGGGCTTGGTGAAGGTCTTTCGCTTTTAGAATATCATCCAACACTTGTTTAATGCCTAGGTTATGCACCTTGTAGCCGTTGTTGGTGAGGATAATATCCACCAAGTTTTTGCCAATATCATGCACATCCCCCTTGACGGTGGCCAGCACGACAATCCCTTTTTCTTGGCCTTCGGCTTTTTCCATAAAGGGTTCTAGGTAGGCCACGGCGGTCTTCATGGTTTCAGCCGATTGCAACACAAAGGGTAACTGCATTTGCCCACTACCAAACAGCTCGCCCACTACCTTCATGCCTTCGAGCAAAATACCGTTAATAATCTCCAGCGGAGGATACGTCTCCATGGCCTTGGCGAGATCTTCGTTCAGTTGAATCTTTACGCCATCCACAATCCGCTGTTTCAGGCGGTCTTCAATTTCTGTAGGTAAGTGGGCGAGAGGGTCTTTTTTACTGCCACTGGCTTTCACGTTTTCAAACAAGGCTAAAAACCGTTGTAGGGGGTCGCCTTTTTCTCGACGATCGTAGATTAAATCCAAGGCGGTTTCACGCTGTTCGGGGTCAATGCGGTGCAGGGGCATAATTTTAGAAACATGCACAATGGCCCCCGTCATACCCCGTTGCACGGCCTCGTGCAGGTAGACGGAGTTCAATACCTTGCGAGCCGTGGGATTCAACCCAAACGAGATGTTCGACAACCCCAAGATAATTTGCAAATCGGGGTATGTTTTGCTCAAAGCCTCAATGGCATCCAGCGTCCAGTAACCCAGCGGGCGATCATCCTCGTTGCCCGTGCAAATGGTAAAGGTCAGGGGGTCAATCATTAAATCGTGAATGGGCAGGTTGTAGTGTTCCTGCGTGAATTGAATCAACCGTTCGGCAATGCGGAGTTTATCTTCCACCGTTTTGGCCATGCCTGCTTCATCAATGGTGAGGGCAATGACACTCGCCCCGTGTTGCTTGACGAGTTTCATGCGGGCGTGGGCAGGGGCTTCGCCATCTTCAAAGTTGATACTATTCACAATCGGCTTACCGCCGTAGAGTTCCAAGGCGGCTTGAATCACGGGCAGTTCCGTGCTATCAATCACGGCAGGCAGATTCACCGAACCTCGAAACGCCGTCAAGAAGGTCGTCATATCCTGCACTTCGTTTCGCCCCACATAGGCGGTACACACATCCAAGGCGTGCGAGCCTTCACGCACTTGCTCGTTGGCGATGCTCAGGCAGGTATCCCAATCTTCGGCGGCTTGGCTTTCACGAAACAGCTTGCTACCGTTGGCGTTACAGCGTTCGCCCATGGCAAAAAAGGCGTTCTCTTGGCGGAGTGGCACACTGCCGTACAACGAGGCCACGGCAGGCGTGACTGTCACCGTGCGGGGCTTGGTTCGGGGGCGATGAGCCAACACGGGGGGGGCTTGATTCTGATCGGCGTGGGAGCCTCTATGGTGTTCGGCACGGTGACACAATTCGCCATGCAAGGCTTCAATAAAACTCGGGTTGGTGCCACAGCAACCGCCAATCAGGTTCAGGCCATACACATCCATAAACTTGGCCAGCCATTGTCGCATCTCGGGGGCAGAAAGATCGTAATGCGTTTTGCCCTGCTTCAAGCTCGGCAAGCCTGCGTTCGGTTGCAGAAAAATCGCCCGCTCCCAACCTTCGGCCAACTGCTTGACGTGTTCTTCCATTTCCTTGGGGCCGGTGGCACAGTTCATCCCTAGGGCATCGACATCGAGGCTTTCAAGCAGAGTCATCACGCCGCCAATATCGGTTCCCACCAGCAAGGTTCCCGTGGTTTCTACCGTCACTTGCACAAAAATAGGGGTGTAGCCCGCCTGCCTCTCGATAGGCGTGTGGGCAAGCCTCGCCTGCTTGCAGCCTTCCACCGCCGCCTTAATTTGTAGCGGATCTTGGCAGGTTTCAATCAAAAAGGCATCCACCCCGCCAGCTAGCAAGCCTTCGGCCTGTTGCTGAAAGGCTTCTAAGAGTTCGGCATAACTCACATGCCCCAAGCTCGGTAGTT
>JBJTUB010000143.1:0-7933 GCA_046080465.1 Vampirovibrionales bacterium
AGCCCTGATTTGAACCCGATTGAGGGGTGGTGGGCGGTGCTCAAGCGGGTTGTAACCAATGGAATACGTTTAGGGCTAGCCTTCTACGAAGCCATTCAACACATCTTTGGAAAAGAGTCGTAAATTATTTAAAATACTATAGACCCGTTTTCTAAAAGAGATTTACGCAACCAGCTTTCAACCCTTCATTGCAAGCCCGAATGGGCTTTTGCAGAGCCTTCTATCAACTTTAAAACATAAACACTAAATTTTAAGTTAGACTATCTCACAAGCGTTGTGACATCTTTATGGCTTTTCTCTTTTTAAATCTCTACACCCAAGGCCTGCAACTGGCAAGCGACAGCCTCCCATTCGGCCTCGGTGCTTTTGAGCTTGGCCTCCAGCCCTTCTACTTCTTGGCTCATACGATCCAGTGCTAAATAATCCCCCCGATACCGTGGATGACTCATCTCTTCCACCAACGTCGCTTTTTCTTTTTGAACGGCATCCAACTGCTTCTCGCAGGCTTTCAGCTGTTTTTGCAACTGCTTGGTTTGACGTTTTGCTTCCTTGCTGAGTTGCCCATCGGAGGCAACCATCGCAACAGGGGGGGCGACGGTTACCCCTGCTGCCTTGCGTGCTTGGTGAAGCAACACCGCCCGTTTCTCTAAATAGGCTTCAAACGTGCCTTCAAACACAATCAGTTGGCCGTGGTCAAACTCCCAAATCTGCGTAGCCAAGCTCTTGATAAAATACCGATCGTGCGAAATGCAGAACAGCGTGCCTTGATACTCCTTCATGGCAGATTGAACCGCCTCTTGAGCAGGAATATCCAAATGGTTGGTGGGTTCATCGAGTAGCAAAACGTTGGGGCCAGAAACCATCAAACGAGCCATGGCTAAACGCCCTTTTTCGCCTCCACTCAGTACCTCTACCTTTTTAAATACTTGGTCGTTGGTAAAGAGGAAGCGGCCTAAAATACCCCGAATTTCAGCATCGTGCGTGGGAGGCATGGCCTCTTGCAGGGTTTCAAAAGCGGTTTTGTTGGCATCTAAAATCTGAAGTTGGTGTTGGGCGTAGTAGCCTAATTCTACTCGGTGCCCAAAGGTAATGTTACCCGCATCGGGCTGCTCTAGCCCCATCAATAACTTAAAAAGCGTGGTTTTACCACAGCCGTTGGCTCCCAGCAGAAAAATGCGTTGTGGGGCTTCTTTGCTCCACTCCACTCGGGCAGAAAGATTGCGGTACAGGGTGTGTTCGCCAAAATTTTTAGCCACGTTCTTCAGTTCTAGCACATCACGCCCACTAGGGTTGGGGAAGGGGAATTGAAAGCTCAAGCGTTTGAGTTCGGCTTCGGGGGCTTCAATTCGCTCGATTTTAGCTAACTGTTTTTCTCGACTTTTGGCTTGCGTACTTTTGGTTGCACTGGCACGAAAGCGATCCACAAAGGCTTGTTGCTCGGCAATGTAGCGGGCTTGACGCTCGGCAGCGGCGGCTTGACTTTCACGTTCGGCCTCACGTTGCTCTAAAAAGCGAGTGTAGTTGCCACTATACAGTGTCAAGGTGCCACGTTCAATGTGGGCAATTTCCGTGACGACTTTATCTAAAAACTCTCTATCGTGCGATACCACAACAATCCCACCAGGATACTCTTTCAAAAACTGCTCCAACCATTGGCAGGCTTCCATATCCAAGTGATTGGTTGGTTCATCCATCAAAATGACATCCGCCCCTTGCAACAGCACTTTGGCTAGATTGATACGCATTTGCCAGCCCCCGCTAAACTGTTCCACGGGGCGTTCCAGTTCGTGCAGTTGAAACCCTAAGCCTGTGACCATACGGCTAATCTTGGCCTCTAGCGTATCGGCACCGTGGCGTTGTTGTAGCTCTTGCAAATCGGCTAAGCGATGCAGGGCATCATCGTAGGCTTTGCCTGTTAGGGTTCCCAAGGTTTCAAGCAGGTGGGCTTCTTCTTGTTGAGCCTCTAAAACTTCGCTGAACACGCTATAGAGTTCTTGTTGCAGGGTGTTGCCATAGGTGAGCTTGGGGTTTTGGGTTAAGCATTGCACCCTAAAATGCGGAAACTTACTAACCATGCCTTCGGTGGGTTCTAGCTCGCCCATCAGGCATTTAAGCAACGTCGATTTACCGCCACCGTTTACGCCAACCAAGCCGATACGGCTATGGTGCGTCACTTTTAAATTAACGGTATCGAGAACGTGGTGCGTGCCAAAATAAACGGAAACATCTTGGGCTTGTAGAGTCATCATCATGGAGCGTGGGTGCCTTAAAGGGTTAGAAAAAAGAAATACATAATCTTTCTCAGTCTAACTCAAACAAAATAAACCGCCACTCTTGCCTTTTAGATCTCGTTTTATTTATTCATCAAGGCGAGCATGAGGGCTTTTTGAGCGTGGTGACGATTTTTCGCCTGTTCAAACACCGTAGCCGCATGAGCTTCTAACACCTCGTGGGTGATTTCCTCGCCCCGATGTGCGGGCAAACAATGGAGTACAACGGCATGTTGGGGAGCCAATGCCATCGCTTGGTCGTTAAGCTGGTACCCCCCCAACGCCTGTAGACGCATCACTTTTTCTGCCTCTTGCCCCATACTGGTAAACACATCGGTGTAAATAGCATCGGCGTGCTGTAAGGCTTCTTCAAGGTTGTGGGTACAGAGCAACGTTCCCCCCTGAGCCTGCATGGTGGCGTGGATGCGTTCCACCTCGGCTGCTTCTAGCATGTAGCCTTCAGGGCCGCAGAGAATCCCGTTCATCCCCGTGAGACTAGCCACCTGCATCAGGCTTTTAGCCACGTTGTTAGAGGCGTCGCCCACAAAAGCCACGGTTTTACCTCGTAAGCTTCCCCAAACTTCCAGCATCGTTAAGGCATCGGCCAAGGCTTGGCACGGATGATGCCCACGGCTTAAGGCATTCACCACAGGGACGCCTGCCTGCTGGGCGAGTTCGATAATATCCGCATCGTTTAAATGCCGAATCACAATACTTTGTACAAAACGAGCCAAGGTACGAGCCACATCGGCAATACTTTCACGCTTGCCTAAGCCTACTTCATCTTGCTTTAAAAAGTAGGTATGCACGCCTAAATCACGCAAGGCGGTTTCAAAACTGAGGCGAGTACGGGTGCTGGGCTGTTCAAAATACAAGGCCGCATGTTGGCCTTGTAAAAACGCATGAGGCATCCCCGAACGCTTCAGCTGTTTTAAGTGTTGTGCTAAGTGAAGTAAGGCCAAGGTTTGTTCGCTGGTTAAATCGTACACTTCATGCAGAGATTTACCCTGTAATGAGGCCAACGCTGGGCTTTGCAATAACGATTCTACAGATAATTCCAGCACAGAAGAAGACGATAGCGACATACAAAAGCCACTCCTTTTACAAATAAAAAACAATTCAACCGCTTTACTTTAGACTAAAAATAAAGCGGTTGGTTGTTATATGGGATTATAAAACTAACCTAAAGCGACTTTCACCTGTTGAGCCACTTGAGTAAAAGCAGCGGGGCTGTTAACAGCCAATTCTGCCAAAAACTTACGGTTCAAGGTGATGCCTGCTTTGGCTAAGCCATTCATGAAGCGGCTGTAGCTCATGCCCTCTTGACGAGCAGCGGCGTTAATACGCATAATCCACAAGCGACGCATATCACGTTTTTTGTTACGACGATCGCGGTAAGCGTATTTCATCGATTTCATGACGGCTTGGTTAGCCACTTTAAACAACTTCGAGCGAGAACCACGGAAGCCTTTGGCCAGTTTTAAAATCTTTTTGTGTCTACGACGAGACGTATTACCAATTTTTACACGCATTGTAGGGTGTATCCTTTCACAGAAGTTACAGTAAGCGTATAGTCTCTTAAAAATTTTCTTTTGCATGTCTATACGTTGTCGCTATGCCCCGTTTGTTCAGTCATGTAGTTCTGTCTACACTCCTTCACAAACGGGTCTAGGCTCCTAGTCTAGCCTATGCCTAAAAAACTTTTTAAAAAACTATAAAAAAACAAGAGTTACAACAACAGTTAAGCCAAAGCTTACTTGTTCATGTAAGGGAGTTCTTTTCTGATTTTAGCCATACAGGTTGGATGCACCGATACAACGGCATCCAAGCGACGCTTACGCTGAGAGGTTTTCTTCTGGTTTAAGTGGCTACGACCCGCCTGGTTACGGAGAACTTTTCCGCTACCAGTAACACGGTACCGTTTGGCCCCAGATTTGTGAGTTTTCATTTTAGGCATGGGAGGTACACCCTTTTTACTAGGTACTGAACGCAAGGGGTAAACAAGTGCAACACCTGTGTTGGAACTTGTTATTTAAAAACACCCTTGAACGAGTACTACTTTTTACTTGCCCCAGCCGAAGCCGAGGATTTTGGTGACATGATGACACTAATCGTACGACCATCGGCACGTACAGGCGTATCACAATTGCCATCTTTTTGCAAGTCTACAACAAACCTATTGGCTAACGCAAGTGCTAAATTGCTGTGTTGAATTTCACGGCCTTTTAAACGAATGGTCAGCTTCACTTTGTCATGGTCTTGCAAAAACTTTTTCGCCCGTGCAACCTTCACTTCATAATCGTGATCATCGATACGCACGGTCATTTTTACTTCTTTAACTTCGGTAACGTGTTGCTTTTTCTTGGCTTCACGTTGCTTTTTTTCCTGATCGTACTTGTATTTGCCATAATCAATCATACGAATAACAGGTGGCGACGATTCCAAGCTAATCACCACTAAATCCAAGCCAGCTTCTTCAGCCATGGTTTCAGCTTGGCTACGAGGCATCACCTCGGTACGTTGTTCGCCTGTGGCTTCATCGGTGTACAACAAACGAAGCTCAGTCGCCTTGACTTTACTATTTAATAAGTTAGGATTCCGATCCCGATCGGCTTGAGCGGATGAGCCACTGGAAGCGGGGGCGGTTCGTGCAGAGGAAGAAGAGGGGGTGGTGTTACTTGATTGTGGTGTGCGTGGCGGATAGTTACCCGCTGGACGAGTTGTTCCCCCTTGCCCAGCACCTACACCGCCACCCGTGCGTGGAGCATAGCCACCGCCAGCCCCAGAGCCACTTGTGCGTGGGGTGTAACCCGTGCCTGTTGTACCCGCTTGACCTGCTTGGCCACTGCCTGTGCGTGGGGTATAGCCGCCACTGGTGTTACGAGGCGTATAACCAGTCCCTTGCCCTTGTTGGTTCGCACCCTGCCCTGAAGGACGAGGCGTATAACCGCCACTGCCCGAAGTGCGAGGCGTGTAACCGCCGCCTTGGCCTTGCTGAGAGCCACCTTGTCCAGCATTGCCCCCTCCTGTACGTGGGGTATACCCACCACCATTGGCCCGAGGCGTATAGCCCCCTTGGCGTGTGGTTGGATTGCTGGAACGTTGCCCCTCGCCTTTGGGGCTAGATTGAGACGGTGAAGACGATGAAGACTGGTTACTAATGGGATTATCCTCCAAGGATGAGTAAAAATAACAAAAAATCTAACGGATAAGTAGATATAGTTAAATGCCGCTATTTCCGAACAATCTTAGTTTTCTCGTTGCGTGTCGTCTTTCAGACGACTTTGAGAGGCCGTTCCTCCCTCTCAAGCTCTCCCCCCTCGATTTATTAACGGGGGCTAACGCCCCCGTTGCCCCCCATTTTGGAAGGTATCGGTGAGCTAGCATTTTAAAAACGTACGAAAAAAAAGGATTTAACTATATTTACTGGATAGTGCCTACAGTGTACCTAAAACCAATCATCTTTGCAATCCTCTAAAAACACGGAGTTTCAAGAACGTTGCCGAGGGTCTGCTAGCACAAACTAAATGGCTGGCTGCGTTAATGCTTATGTAAGCGATACACAAACAGCCCTTGATGTTGGCTAGCTTGTAGCGTTTATCACGTATCAGAGAGAAAGCAGCTACCAGAGAAAGCACCTTTTCCATGTTCAGTTTTTTTGCCGTGTGCCTAAGAAACCCACGCCCCCAAGGCGACCATTGGCAACAGGAAGCTCTAGGGTGCCCATCATTATTCTAATCCATCATTAAATCGTGTTGAATCTGCTTCTGCCGTGTGACACACCACACCAACCCGAGCAACGAACATCACCACGCCGTACCCACGTTCATCGTATCAAAAGAGCCAACCACCAGAGAGGAGTCGTCTAGGCATGATGTCGTTACCACCGTTACACACCTACCTAGCCCATAACGATTCGCTAACAGAGTGCATGGAGATGAACGCTGGTAGCGAGGCCTCGTTGCTAAACACGTTGGTGCACCAGATTGTGAAGCACCCTCAGGGGCAGCCTCAACATGCGAGAGTGTTAAACGTACCCCGCATCTTGGCTTCCAGCCGTCGGGTTTGTTTGTTATTGTGTGTTTATACTGTGTGTTTTAAACGGCTGTGGCGTGAACGCCATGCCCAGCCTTCCTTTTACTAGCCTGTACTGATTCCGTAACCTTTATTTAGAGAGAGAGATTTTTAGAGACAACAACACACCCAGCCAAGCATCCTAACGAGGTGAAACCGACAGGTGACACACGCATGAAGGGTTGCCTCACGACAACGTGCCGACCCACGAACGATAACCTACCGCTTGCATCAGAACGAGATTGAGTCACGAGCGTTTTAATACATTGGTTTTTATGTTCTTTGATAATCGAACAACACTATTCCGTTTCTTTAGCTTACCCATGGCTTCGGGCAGTTTTTCCATCCATGAAACGGAAGCTGTGGCAATGATACCCCTTACACGTTAAACGTTAAGGCCATTTATCCATTGCCATGGCTTTCCGTTCTACGTTTATTAAAAATTACGGAAAAAGTTTCAGGCGAGTTGATAACAAGGAGTTGATGATAGTGAATTGAGGCGTGTACATAGAAGTACATAACGAGATTCGATATCGAAACGACACAGTTAGCGACCGCATCAAACCTTTTTCCGCACGTTTATTACTAAGCAAGGACAACACCACTTCATGTCCTCAACAGTATTTCATGATCCAAGCAGGTTTACACTGCCTCGTGTGGCTTACGGCCACACCTTGACGGTGGATACCTTGGACAGTTTTTCACGCAAAGCCAGTTACCCTTTTGTGATTGCCCCACAGGTGGCCAATGATCAGGGGCTAACGCATCATTTTAATGCGGATGCCTACTACGGTAACCCCCTTCACGACCCTAGCGATACGGTACAAGGCTCGGCCTTCTTGGCCTCCCCCCCCTCTGGCCTCTCCTCCTCTGGGTGTGGGTGGCGTTTGCACTACTTAAAGTGAGTGTTTTTTCTAGAAGACTCTCACACATTAACTACTTTAAACTATTTTTAGAAAGCGAGCGACCCTTATGTAACGTGCATCCTAAACCGACAACAGCTCACGGTATTGCCCCCATCGACCTTGTCGGCTTTTTTGGTTTTGTACAACCAGCATTCAAAAGAACGCCTTTTTAAGCTTTAAAGAAACGACCGTGCATCCCCGTGATGCTGCTTTGTTCGATACCCATCAAACCGCATTCAACCATTTATTTTTCTCTCTCTCAATCTACAATTCTCCGCAAAGGGCTTTCCCTTGGCTAGAAGGAGCGTCGCTGACACGAGAGGAATCGCTTCGTGGAACCCGTTGATTAAGGAGTCGCCTTAACCCGTGTTACACCCGAGCATCCTCTCGTTGATGAATGGCACTCCTTCGCCTTGGTTTATCCAAAGCGGAGGTTTTTTTTAGATTTTTTTATAGGGGCTGTTTGCAAATAGTTTAAACCTTAGCCTTTCGCACTCTGTTGCCCTTTGGGCAACGTTGAGAGGCCGGGGCGTTCGCCCCCACAGTGAGGAGGGACAATCTCTATTTCTTACGCAAGATCCTCATTGTGAAAAACCTCTCTACAACTCTCCCCCCTAGGTTTATTAACGGGGGCTAACGCCCCCGTTACCCCCCGAAAAAGAAACCAATTTTTACGCTATTTAA
>JBJTUB010000144.1:0-1626 GCA_046080465.1 Vampirovibrionales bacterium
AAAGACACAACAAAGCCCAAGTTTCAGCAGCGTACTTGTCAGAAGTGTCCAGTTGGCATGATTTCGACGGACACTTCGTGCAAAGCGTGTTCGGTCTTGGAGGGTGTGCCAAACAAAGAACAAGGAGCTTGTGAGCAATGCGCAGCCAACCACTACCAATTTGCGTTTGTTTTATGTGGCCCTCACCCGAGCCAAGCAAACGCTACGAGTCCTTGTGCCTGCCAGCACCGTGGGCGATGAAAAAGCATGGCACACCCCCGAGGCACTCTACCGTTTAAACGAGGTGACTATTTACAACGAGTGGGAGGATCTCTCTCACTTTGAAGCCCTGTGTGTCTTGGCCAATGCCTCGTTACAAACGGCGCAACAACGCACCAAACACTCTCATAAACACCTTCAAGGGGAAAGTGACCCTCAAGAGACAGTGGCTACCGTTCATCCTGCCCAAACCGTGGCTTCTGCCTTGCCCACCCACGGCGACCCCTGGCTTCAACGCCGTGGCCAAAAACCGTGGAACCTTAGTTATTCCAACATGCAACGGTGGCAACGTTGCCCTACCCTGTTTTATTTTCAAGATGTGTTGCGTCTACCCACGCCCGTATCGCTCAACCCACGCCCCTCCAGCCCTCAGGAATATCGAAACCACTTGGCCAATTTGCGGGGGGTGGCCATTCACACCTGTTTAGAGCAGTATTACCTAACCCAAGGCGAGGCCGAGGCGTGGCCACGCCAACGTGACCGCTTGGCACAACAGTTTCAGCAACAGTGGCAACAAACGAGCCTAGGGCAAACCGCTTTAACCCTGCAAGAGGCCACCGACCTTTGGCAACAGGTAGCCACCGCCTTGCAGGCCTTTGAAGCCACCCCTTACAACATCAGCACCCTACAGCAAGAAGCCGTCACGTGGTTGGCTCCTGAGCAACGTTTAACGCTCCCCTTGCCCCTCTCGTTGATGCTAGGCTCAGAGAGCGTGCCACAGCCCGTACAGCTAACCGCCACGCTCGATGCCCTCTTCTTCTACCCCAGCACAGGGGTGTTGCAGGTGGTCGATTTCAAAGTGCAGGAAGCGATTAGCCCCCAGCAACACCACGCCCACCATCAGCAGTTGGCACTGTATGCCGCTGCCTTGCCTGCCTTGTTACCCCCCACCAGTGGCGTAAGGCAACTCCAGCTTAACACGGTGCAGTATCAGCACCAGCGGCAAGCATGGGTGTGCCACACGCACGACACTCGTTGCCTTGAGGCCAACACGTTTACAGGCGTGGCCGTAGCACAACAGCAGGTGTTACCGTTGGTTAAGCCGTTTATCGATGCGTTGCAAACCTTGCTACAGCAACCCGCCGATGCGATTCCCACGCCATGGCCAGCAACAACGCCCCCTTGTGCCACGTGCCGCTACGCTTCCGTTTGTCCGCACGGGGGTAGATAGTGGAAAGACTATTTTTCCGTACATTCCTAAGTTCCTCGTTTTGTGTCGTCTTTCAGACGACTTTGAGAGGCCGTTCCTCCCTCTCAAACTCTCCCCCCTAGAGTATTTATAGGGGCTTCGCCCCTAGATACCCCTGTTTTCATTAGTAATTCTACTGATTTTTAACAACTTAACAAGATTTGGTCTAGGTTTAGACG
>JBJTUB010000145.1:0-7152 GCA_046080465.1 Vampirovibrionales bacterium
CCGAGGCATTCCTAAATGGGGGGCAATGGGGGCGTTAGCCCCCATTAATAAACCTAGGGGGGAGAGCTTGAGAGGGAGGAACGGCCTCTCAAGATTGCCCGTAGGGCAATGCAAAACGAAGAACGTAGAGACCTCGAAAAACCCTTTTGCAGAGTCTTCTATAAGCTACTTTCTGTAACCTTTTTATAACGTAGCAAGTTGCACGGTGTAGTTCAACCCAGCCAACTCTGTCGCCCCAGAAGCCAAGACAATCGTATCACCTGCCGAAAGATGCCCTTGCTCTAACAACATGGCTTTAATGGCTGCCAAGGTTTCATCTGTGTTGGTTTTTGCGGTAAACAACATGGGGTAAACGGCATAGCTAACGCACAGTTGGTGCATGACATCCTCGTTTGTGGTTAAGGCAATCACAGGTACGCTAGGGCGGAACTTAGAAATACGGCGTGCCATGGAGCCACTCAAGCTGTAGCACACAATGGCCTTAGCACTGGCCACGGCTGCCGAATCCACTGCCGATTCAGCCACGGTTTCAGCGGCAATGTTATCGCACTCTTCGCACGCACTGTACACATGACGGAAGGTATCCACAAACTTTTCGTTTTCAATGGCGATACGGGTCATCATGTTCACGGTTTTTTCGGGGTATTTGCCCGACGCTGTTTCGGCAGACGTCATAACGGCATCGGTACCATCAAAAATAGCGTTGGCCATATCGGATACTTCAGCACGGGTAGGCACAGGATTGCTAATCATGCTTTCCATCATTTGTGTAGCCGTAATCACAGGTTTACCCGCATTGATACAGGCACGAATCATGTTCTTTTGAGCCACAGGCACTTGCTCTGGCTTTAGCTCAACCCCTAAATCACCACGAGCCACCATCAGCACATCGGCTTCGGCTAAAATCTCATCCAAGGCTTCTAGGGCTTGAGGCTTTTCCATTTTAACCACAATTTTAGGCCCTGTAGCACGATCAAACCCACGAGCTTCCATAAACTCACGCAGTTCACGCACATCATCGGCACACTGCACAAAGGAAAGAGCAATGAAATCGGTACCCATCTTCAAGGCAAACTCGGCATCGTGCTTATCTTTTTCAGTCATGGCAGGCACAGGAATACGAATAGAAGGAACGTTGACACCTTTACGCTCTTTTAAAAAGGCACTGTTCTCAACACGACACACCACCACTTCTTCGCTTTTACGCTCTAACACGGTGAGTTCAATATTACCATCATCTAACAATAAAATAGTACCCACATGTAAAGCACCCACCAACTCTTTTACGTTGCAGTGTAAGCGTTGGGCATTGCCTTTTTCGGTGCTGTAGGCAAACTCTACGGTTTCGCCTTGAACCAGTTGAACGCCTTCGCCTTCTTCAAAAAAACCAACCCGAAACTTGGGTCCCTGCAAATCGCTTAAAATACCGACGGGCATCCCTAGTTCTTTGGAGATACGACGCACATCGCCATAGGCGACAGTGAGCTTTTCATACTCGGCGTGGGAATAGTTGAAGCGAAACACGTTGGCTCCAGCTTTAATCAATGTTTCAATGCCTTCAGCGTGACGGCTGGCTGGGCCTAGGGTCGAGACGATTTTGGTTAAACGACGAGTCATGTTTCGTTCCTTTTTAGACAGTACATTCAGGTTTTAAGAGGTAACTAATGGGGCAACAAGAGGTAACATAGGTTAGCAACAACTGTCAACTAAAACCTTTGAGTGAAGCATTAACTAAAAAATAACAGAAACACAAACAGAATAAAAGCGAGGATTCACAACTTCCCGTAATTAAACAATACAAATTTTCTCGGACTTTCTAAACTCTTTCTTAAAAAGCATTGTCTGATGTTGCTCCCCCTAGCCCCTGTGCTACACTGTAAAAGGTTCTTGCCTGAACGCTTCATACGTGTCGTGCCGCTCTCTCCAGCATGAGTTTATTGTTTTAGTAGAAAGCCATTACCTATGCCCTTATCTTCTGTTTCTTCTTCTGTGTTAGATACCATCACGGCCATTGAAGCTCGGCGGAGTGTGAAACATTTTGACCCCACCGCCACCATGAGCGAAACGGATGCCCACACCTTATTAAAACTAGCCATGCTTAGCCCAACAAGTTTTAACATGCAAAACTGGCGATTTGTTTGGGTAAAAGATAGTGCTAAAAAGCAAGCGATTCGTGCCGCTAGCTGGAACCAAGCTCAGGTAGAAGAGTGTAGCTTGTTGGTGGTGCTTTGTGCCGATTTACACGCAGGCCTAGAAAGTGCTAACCCTCAACGCTACTGGAAAAACGCCCCAGAGGCGGTTCAGCAAATGATAGTGCCGATGATTCCAAAGTTTTACACGGGTAACGAACAGCTACAACGAGATGAGGCCATGCGTTCTGTTGGCATGGCGGCTCAAACCTTAATGCTGGCGGCGAAGGCCCTAGGCTACGATAGTTGCCCGATGATTGGCTTTGACCCTGTTAAAGTGGCAGAGATTATTAACCTGCCTGAACATCATGTGGTGGGGATGCTCTTGCCTATTGGTAAGGCTTTAAAGCCAGCCAATCCTCGTAGTGGCCCCATTGAGTTTGAAGAAGCCGTGAAAATCGATACCTTTTAAATAGTTTATCAATTCATCGTTGAAGCAGGAGCCTGTTTTTGATAAAGTAACCTATATCAAGGGTACGCATTCGCACGTTGTTTGTTTTTAAAGCAAGCCCCGTGAGGAAAGTCCGAGCTCCGCTCAAGGCAAACGCCAGTTAACGGCTGGTGCGGGAAACCGTGAGGATAGTGCCACAGAAATGTAAACGGCTCACTGGCCACGGTTGTAATCAATCTGTGTGCAAAGAGCGACGGTGCAACGGTGAGGTAAAAGCTCACCAGCAAAACGGTAACGTTTTGGCTAGGTAAACCCCATTTGGTGCAAGTCTAGGGGGCTTTGTGTGGTTTTAGGCCAGCACAACAGGGATGCTCTTGAGCCTTGAGACCCTTAGGTACTCGTGCCTAAGTACCCCGAACACGCTTCAGTAACGGTGGTGACACCCTTACGAGATAAATGGATGCGACATTACAGAACTCGGCTTATGCCTCTGATCACTCATCGTCTTGCGTAGCTACTTTCTATGCAAGGCGATGTTTTCTATAACTATCCCCCTCCGTTTGATCAAATGGAGGGGGATAGTGTTATAGCATGAAGCTAGAATGACGGAGCGTTAAATACGCGTCCACAGTTGAAGCGGCTGCCCCGTGGCTCCACGAACAGAACCTAAGGGGCCACTTGTATATTCTTGATACCGAACAGTAGCTCTACTGGTGTTGCCCCCAGTAATAACACCGCCTAGTAAACGATCGGCAAACTGAAACGATTTCCCCAAGTACGATACCGAACTTAACTGAGTGGCATTAAAGAACGCATTCACTCGCCCTTGGGTTGTAGAAACAGGTTTAGCTATCGTAATACCGCCCGACCCTGTGTATAGATTGATGGTATCGTTCCAGATAATAGATTCTGGACGAGTCGCAGTTCCTCGGTTTAATATACTAATACGACCTGTAGGGCTAGTAAGCAATGTTAGTGTTCCTTGACCACTACTACGTTGTAAAGTACCCGATTGACTGACCTCACTCACGCCCGATAACACAAGGTTACCCTTACTGTTGGCGATGACTGCATTGTTAATGCCACCGTAATCAGAGTTATAGGAATCGCTTAAGCTAATATAACGGGCATAAAGGCTGGTGCTTCCTTGAGCCGTGGTATGGCTCGTATCAAAACTAGCCTTCCCCCAAGTATTGTTACTCAGTTGTAACGTGCTTCCAACGTTTCCTGTACTGTTGTTATAGATGGTAATCGTTCCGCCACGCCCGTTGGTGGTATTGATGCTGGACGCACTGAGGGGTGAAAACAGCCATAGGTTACTATCACTGCGAATCGTGATATTACCTCCGCTAGCACCACTTAACCTACTGAGTGTATTGTTTGCAGAGAGAGGGGTATACACACCAATGCGAGGAGCGGTTAGAGAAACACTTCCCCCGCTACCTAAACTATTGACGTTAATGGCAGCATTCATGTTAGTATAAGCATCTGCAGTGAGAGTATTACTTAAACTGAGTAATTCAATCCGACTCCCCGACGTAATGGATACATTTCCAGCGTTCGCTGTGTTCGCCGTTGCTTGGGCACCGCCTGTCGCAGAAATAGCCCCTCGTTGATAAATATTGCCCGTAGCAGCAATGTTTATCGTTCCGCCATCGCCAACGCTATTCGCACTCAGTACAGCTGTTTTATTATGAACAGTATCGTACAGGACTAGCCCCATTGGGTTAATGGCATTCCCTGAACCCAGTGTAATGCTCCCTCCACGGCCACCATGGGTATTGTTGGCTTCCACTAGTGGTGTAAATGTAGAAGAAGTAGCCACCTTGGTATCTAGCGTGTCACTGGCTCCTAACACAATTTGCCCTATTTGGCCTACCCCAACACTGTTGGCACGCACCACCCCTTTTTGATTTAACACATGCTGAAACCCAGTGGTTTTAGCCAAAGCTGTTAAATTAGTAGTATCTAAGGTAATACGACTCCCGTGGTACTCACCAAGGTTACTCTATTAGCAGCCACCAAGCTTACAGCACCTGCAGGAGAATCAATCACACCACCCGCACCCGTGGTTAGGTTGGCTGTATTATTCACGCCACCCCCACTAAGCACCACAAACCCATTGTTCCCTGTACGAATCGTACCTTGGTTTGTAACGGCCTGTTGACCCAACTGATTCTGTTGCAACACCCCATTTAAGTCACCACTTAAAAACCGTTGAGCCTCGGTAGGGGCGTAACGGTTTGCCGTGGCCACGACGCCTTGAAAATTGGTAATTTGCCCTGTCGGGGAAATCAGTATCCCATTCGGGTTCGCTAGCCAAAAATTACCATTTCCACCAACGGTACCATGAATGGTACTAGCTTGTGACCCTGTTACACGGGCTAAGAAATTAGAGGTAGGCGTTGGCTGGGTAATAGTCACTGTTCTACCTGCACCCACATTAAAGGTACTAAAATCTTGCAAACTACGCACGTTATTCGTGGTAATGGTCATGGCTGTTTGAGCAGAGTTTGTGGTGATACTGGCAATACCGCTACGCACACCCAAAGGATCCACCACAGGTAGATCAGGGTTTGCCCATGCAGAAAAGCTCATACCACAGTAACTAACAACCAACAAAAAAATAAATGCTAATCGATTTGAAACACAAAGAATCATTAACTAAACTCCTTGTTTTATACATTCTTTATCTTTTGTTTTAAACAACCCTTACCTACACAAACCAAAAAGCCCCCCAATAACAGAGGAGAAATTTTAGGTAAGCATAAATAACCATTGCTTAAATCAAAAAAGACTGTCCTTCAGGGCGAATACACGAAATAACTAACAATTTATCAACACCAACAGAAACTCAATATACCTTTCTATCATTTCCTCATTCAACAAATCAATTTTAATTCAAAAAACATCACTTAATATAAACAACGCAACCCATATTAATCGCACCGCCCTTTAAAAGTAACAATTTTCACTAAGTTGTTACATTGTTTGTTACAATTTAGTAAAGTTAACACCCCAAACGAACCCGATACTCTGTCTCTAGCATCGTTTTAAACCTTAAACGGTTTTATGCCTGAGAGAGAGTTTTTTCCAATGTTGAGTTTAAGTCTAAAAAGAGTGTCACTCCATGGCGATGTTTCCCACCCCTGCTAACCCAGGAGGGCCACAATGGAATACAACGACCCCCCTCCCTAGTGGCCAACGACCAACGGCCACCGAGGGACGCTCGTTGTTGGATAACGATACGCCTCTTCCTCCTCTAACCTCTACGTCCTATACCTTGCCACGGCAAGCTTATGGCGATACCATGGCTCCCCTGCCTGAAACACGCCAAGGGACACAACCACCGCCAACATCGGTAGAGGTAAGCCCCACACTCGGCGTTCAGCCCGCTACTGCTGGAGCCCTGCTTACAGGGTCTGGGGTAGGTGCCGCCTACATGGTTGAAAACACCAACTTCGATTGGGGCAATGTATTGGCTAAACGCACCACAACGTGGGGTAAAATACAGGGACTAGCTTTGGCTCACGAGTTTTTAGGCGATTTAAACGAAGGGTATCGCAACCTCCTGCCCGACTCCTTAAAAAATGCTCCAAGCTTACCAAGTTATGCCAACCTGCTCGGGCTACAAGATACCGTTTTAAGTTGGGATGATGTGCTTCAAGGTAAATTGATAAATAATGCTCAGAATCAGTTAGGAAGCATGGCCAGTACCTTAAGCGATGATGCTGCTCTTCTGTTAAGTACGCCTAGCACGGCTGTGCAAGGGGCAGGCAAATGGGTGTATGCAGGTTGGCTAGCTCCTATGTATAACTTGGCTACAGGCAAGGGAAACCTCTTGAGTAATGGCTTGGGTTCCTTGGCGAGTGTGATGTTTTTAAGTAACGTTGCCCAGAAAACTCATGCCATCCATGAGGATGCCAAGGCCGAAGGGCAAGAAGGAGGCGAACTGGCTGTCACCACTACTGTTGAAGGCAGTAAGGAATTAGGCAAGGCCACGGCGGTGTGGCTGGCTGGAGATATCGGGGCCAACCTTGGCATGCGATTCATGCCGTTAGAAATTGAACAATGGGGTAATTTTAAAAGCCTGCCCCGCCGAGGAGCCGCTGTTGTAGGGGCAGTCGTTGTAGGAGCCACCATGAACTGGCTGATGGAAGCCCTGTTGCCTACCCGTAGCCGTTTAAACCCCTTGCCCAACGGAGATATCTCGGATATCGGGGATGTTTCCGATCTATCTGCCTAACGCTGCCGTTTCTCTCTCTCTCTCTCTCTCTCTCTCTTTCTTTCTTTCTTTATCAACGTCGATGCCTGAGTACAAGTCTTCTATCGCTTAGCCATTTTAACGATAGACCGTGTATACTAGTATAGAAACCTCTGCAAAAGGGTTTTTCGAGGATTCTAAGTTCCTCGTTTTGTGTCGTCTTTCAGACGACTTTGAGAGGCCGTTCCTCCCTCTCAAGCTCTCCCCCCTGGATTTATTGAGAGTATTAACCAAAAGCTGTTTTGAAAAAAGTCGTCTAAACCTAGACTAACTCTTGTTAAGCTGTTAAAAATCAGTAAAATTACTAA
>JBJTUB010000146.1:0-1002 GCA_046080465.1 Vampirovibrionales bacterium
TGGGATACTCCACACTGGGGGCAATGAGTCCGCCGTGGGTGATGCTCAATTCCACGCCCAAGCTAGAGCGAGTATCTTCTTTCACCACACCTTCTACCCACAAGCTACATTCCTGCGTGGTGTGTTTATCGAGCAGGGTGAAGAGTTCCTCGGGGAGATCGGGTTTGTAGGCCACGGCTTGTACTCGGCCTGTGCCATCACGCAACTGTAAAAACAGTAGCTTCCCACTCGAACGCTTTTTGTATAGCCAGCCTTGGAGCTTGACCGTTTGCCCAATCAAGCTGGGCAGTTGAGCAATCGTCGGCGGTAGGCTGACTGTGTGAGAAAGAGGCGAGGTTGTCATCATGTGTTAGTCTCCTATATTAGTCTTCTGTTCTGCCAAACCATCGTTGCAGTACGGTTTGGTAACATTGCATCGCCCAAGCAGGCTAAGGGGCTATCAAGCCAACATCCTTATTAAACATCCGTTCTTTCCTTTGAAGCAGGAGGGGAAGATAGACGCTCTAGTGTTTCTTTTATTTGCCTATCTTGTAATTCCTTCTCTAACGCAGTCACTCGTTTAGTTAAACGTAGTACCTGTAAATATGCTAGCATACCAACTATAGAACTTATAGGGTCAATCATTTTATTTGCACTCCTTTGAGTCATCCGATTTAGAGGATCCAAACCAGCGTTGCAGTACGGTTTGGTAACGTTGCATCGCCCAAGCGGCCACAATTAACAAGCCACCATAGGCGACAAAAATAAGCATCCGCAATAGGCTTTGGTGTTGCAGGTGGCCAGCCAAGGCTTCGCACAAAAGCTGAATGCCCAACAGGCTAAAGGCCAAGGTTGCCTGCCAGCGGTATTGCCGATTGTTACCAAACACGCCCAGCACCCCGAGTACCACGGCTAGCACAATCCACGCCGTTAACCAAGCCAGCCAACTATCCATACCCGCCATGCGTTGTTGAGAAACAACCCACCCCATTAGCAAGTAACCCATGAGCCAACTGCTGACGC
>JBJTUB010000147.1:0-4106 GCA_046080465.1 Vampirovibrionales bacterium
TCAACACTTCTTTGGAAAAGAGTCGTAAATTATTTAAAATACCATAACAGAAAGCGTCACTTAAGCTCCTTGTTTTTTCGCAATCACCCCTACGCCGTTAGGCTGTTGTTTCCAACAAATAACGATACGCCACTGGCACAACGAGCTGTGTCAACTGCTCTAGGGCATCGGCATAGCAACGAATTTCGTACTGAGCCCCTTCGTGCTGGCGTAACTTAATAAAGTTTACCAAGGCCTGTAGCGATACCGTCCAGTAAAACTCGGTGTAAATATTGAGTGGCAACACCCCACGAGCCTGCTCTTTGGCCACCCCTTGTGCTACCAGCTGATTATATAAAGCAAAGCTCGCCTTGGCATGATCCACATAGGCTTGCTGAAGTTCGGGCTGTTGAATCAGTTCATCGGTGCTGGCTTGTTTGTTACTGGGCGATTGCGTCCTAAATCCACCTTGAGGGGTATAGAAATTGAAGTCGCCCGCATCCACATAACGCAAGCTAATCTCGTTCCAAGCGTGATCAATATCCCGACACCCGCCTTCACTGTAGCTAATGCCCACCACATGCTTGTACCATTGCCGAGCAACAAACTCTGGCACTTTGCAGTGAAACTGCAACTGCACATGCCGAAACGGCGACCAATGCTGGTGTTTGGCCAAATAACGAATCAGTTTTTCATCGGCTTCATCGAGGTCGGTTTTCCGTTTGCCAAAGCTCACCCGAGCCGAATTGACAACCGTCAAATCCGATCCCAACGAATCGATTAACTCCACAAATCCGTGGTCGAGTACTGTCTGCTTCTGTTCCATACGTTTATCTCATTCTACTGAACAATGGAGGCTTTTAAAAACTTTGGCACCCATTATAACACAAAGATTGTATTCTTGCTATGTTCTGGGTATATTTATATTCGCTTCTCAAATAAATTATACTCTCCATCATTAAGGATTATCTCTTTTGAGTCGTTTGCCTTCTTCTTCATCTTCTTCTCGTTTACTTAAATATGGTATTTTGCCAGGCTTAAGCCTCAAGCGGTGGTTTTTACTCTTTCTGATAGGCCTCGGCTTGATTATCTTGGCCTTAGGGGTGTTTTTAGATTTACGACCCATCACGTGGTTGATTGATGCCCTCCATTGGGTAGCAAACGTGTTGCCCGCCCATTTAAGTGGCGTGGTGTTGTTGGCCTTGGGGCTAGGCTGCTTGGGGTTGGCGTTTCGCCGAACGCATAAACAAGTCACCACGGCCATGGGGGGTAAAAGTATTGAAGCCTTGGCCGAAACCCTCTACAGGCAACATAAACTGAGTCGTGGCCCCAAGGTGGTGGCTATCGGCGGTGGTACGGGGCTTTCCACGTTGCTGCGTGGCCTAAAGCATTTTACCAACAACATTACCGCCGTCGTGACGGTAGGCGATGATGGCGGTAGCTCGGGCATTTTGCGTGAGGAGCAGGGCATCATTCCCCCAGGCGATATTCGTAACTGTATTGTTGCCTTGGCCGATGAGGAAGAGCTGATGACCTCCTTATTTCAGTATCGCTTTAAGCTAGGGATGGGGCTGGAAGGTCATAGTTTTGGCAACCTGTTTATTACGGCCATGAGCCATGTGACGGGCGATATTTTATCCGCGATTCGGGCCAGTGCCACGGTGCTTAATATTCGTGGGCGGGTGCTGCCTTCTACTTTAGATAACATTACCCTGATTGCCCAATTAGCCGATGGAACCGTGGTGCGTGGAGAATCCGCCATTCCTGAAAGCAAACAACGGGTAGAACGTGTGTGGTGCGAACCTGCAACGCCCCAAGTATTGCCTGAAGTGTTGGAAGCCATTGCCCAAGCCGATTTAATTGTTATGGGGCCAGGGAGTCTGTTTACCTCGGTGATTCCTAACCTGCTCATCCCCGATTTGGCCGATGCGGTGGCACAAAGCCCCGCCCCTAAAGCGTATATCGCCAATATGGTAACGCAACCTGGTGAAACCGATAACATGAGCCTAGCCGATCACATCCATAGCCTGCAAGAGCATCTACAACGCTCTGCTCGGGTGCCAGTGCCTCAGCCTGTTGTGCATGCTGTGGTGGCGAACGAATCGTTGCCCGAAGCCGTGCTAAACCACTATCAAGCCTATGGGTATCAGCCCTTGACGCTGGATACCGAGCATCCCATTCTGCAACAAGTAACGGTGATACAGCGAAACTTGGCCAATAACGATGTAACGGATAAAACCTTGCGTCATGACTCTAAAAAAGTTGCTCGTGCCTTGATTGAGTGGTATAAGCGTTCGATGAAAAAATCGACATAAAGAAAAAAAGGATCGAGAGTGTTAACTAGAGGTTGTTTGTAAACTTATGTTAGTCCCCCGCCTTAAGTTGCCCTTTGGGCAACGTAGAGAGGCCGTTCCTCCCTCTCTACAACTCTCCCCCCTAAGTTATTCTAGGGGCTTCGCCCCTAGATACCCCTGTGTTTATTCGTAGTTATACTGGTTTTTAAAAACATCTTTTAGTTAATACTCTCAAAGGATCATCAGCCATGTCCCTTCTGCCCCCTGAGGTTTCCAGCGTTAACCAAGCCAATTCTCCTTCGGTGGCGTACCCGCAATGGTTTAAGGGTAAACGCTTTACCTTAGGGGTAACGGGGGGCATTGCGGCCTACAAAAGTGGTGATGCCATTCGCTTGCTCCAAAAACACGGAGCCGAAAAGGTTTTTCCGATTTTAACCCCCAACGCATGCAATTACATTACCCCCTTGACGCTTAGCTCGTTGGCGATGGAACCCGCTACGGCGGATCACTTGGCCGTAACTCCCACAGGCGTGCCGTTACATATTCACTATGCCCAACAAAGCGATGCCATGCTACTACTGCCTGCCACGGCCAATAGTATTGCTAAAATTACCCACGGCCTTGCCGATGAGCTGGTTTCCTGTACGGCCTTAACCTTTACCGATAAGCCCCTGATACTTTGCCCCACCATGAACACCCGCATGTGGGAAAATCCAATCACGCAGCATAATTTAAGCCTGCTACAACGCCTGTTGCCTACCGTGGTGATTGTGCCACCCGCTTCCGCAATGTTGGCCTGTGGCGAACAAGGCGTGGGGCATCTTGCCTCGTGGGAATCTATTTTACTACACACCTATCGAGCGATTCATCCGCATGCGACTAGTTTACAGGGCAAACGGGTACTGATTACCGCTGGGGGAACCCATGAACCCATTGATGTTGCCCGAGTGATTAGCAACCGCAGCAGTGGCAAAATGGGCTTAGCCCTTGCCGATGAAGCCTATGCTCGTGGGGCAGAAGTCACGCTGTTGTACGCCAACGCCCCTTTACCAGAACGCCCTTACCGCATTGAAGCCACCCCGACGGTGCAACACCTGCTGGAGACTGCCCAAGCGTTGTTTCCTACCTGCGATTATCTTATTAAGGCGGCGGCGGTCAGTGATTTTACGCCCTCTCATCCTAGCCAGTACAAGCTTAAAAAGCAAGAGGGTCAAGATCGTTATTCGTTTGAGTTTAGCTTAACCCCTGATATTTTAGCGACGTTGTGCCAACAAAAGCAAGCGCATCAAACCGTGGTAGGCTTTGCGGCTGAAAGTCATTTAAACAGTAGTGAGCTGTATGCCAAGCTGAAGCGTAAAGGGTGCGATTGGTTGGCCGTTAACAATGTGGCTCGTGCCGATATTGGCTTTGCTAGTAACGATAATGAACTTTTGTTACTCTCGAAGGATGCCAATCACCCCCCTCTCACCTTACCCAAGCAATCCAAAACCGAGCTTGCTTTTGCTCTGTGGCAACAACTGCTATAGAAAGCTCTGCAAAAGCCCATTCGGGCGTGCAATGAAGGGTTGAAAGCTGGGGCGTTCGCCCTCGCAATGAAGCACCGAACGCTAGAAGCGTAAGAATCTAAAAAATGGGGTTTATAGGGGCGAAGCCCCTATAAATAACCTAGGGGGGAGAGTTGTAGAGAGGGAGGAACGGCCTCTCCCCGTTACCCAGAGGGCAACTTACCACCAAGCTGAGATGTTTCGACTATACAAGCTAGGGTAATACAGAAGGATGCAACACCTGAACCCAAATCAACTTGTGTAGTTCAGGTTGCGGGCAAAACCACGG
>JBJTUB010000148.1:0-9995 GCA_046080465.1 Vampirovibrionales bacterium
GTTGCCCAAAGGGCAACTTAGCACCAAGCTGAGACATTTCGACTATAACACTCTCAACTTTTTTAGAACTTTCTATACACTTTAGTATACTGTAGTTACTCTAAATGAGCAATCAAGCATCTACCGTTAGGCAAACCACCGAAACAGCGAGGCAATCACCGAAGGCCACAGTATCCAGCTCGTGAGTGTTAACAAGGTGGGCAAACTAAGCAATACAGCCAATTGTTGATTATTTAAACCGTAGGTTGTTTGAATCGCCAATACATGTAACATCACAACCCATACCAGCAAGGCCAACTTCACCAGTATCAGCACCGCTGCTAAGGCAGGCACCACGCTTGCTACCAAGGTAACCATGCCCCAGCCTAGCCAAGGCAGTTGAGCTAAACTCAATCCGCTAAGCAAATGGCTAAACCGTGCATGGCCATGAGTCATATAAAACAGGCTACTCACCGTCAATGCCAAGGTAGCCACAAACAGTACGTCAACTACGGCTAGCCCTAGGGTTTGAGTCACCCATGTTAGCAGGCTAGGCGTTGCAGAGGTAGCTGTATCCACCCCCGCTAAGGTACTCGCTATCACGGTTAACACCAGCAAGCTTACTTGCCAAAGTCTTCCTACAGGGGCGTGGCCAACGTTTGATTCATGAGTATGGCAGGCGTGAAACCATACCTGAAACAACGCACGGGGCTGAGTCAATAGATAAAATGGGGCTTGCCATAAGGCGTGGCACACACTGGAAAAACGCGTGAATTGAATGTCCTCTTCTTCCATGGCAGGAGATAGGGCGGGCGGAGGAGAGGTAGTTGCCATAAGCATCATTGTGGGTAGCCTCCGTGCTTATTCGTACAGCCATAAGGGCTGATGGGTAACGGTTTTAAGGCGTGTGCTTGGCATCGCTGGGGTAGACGATGCCGTGGCCTGTGTGGGCAACCCTAGCAATACCGCCACGGCGTGTTGCCAACGGATGGGTAACGCCATGGAGCTTTCATCCAAGCTAATCCCTAGCTGACGCAAGAGGGCAGGCTCGTTTTTAAACGTTTCTAACTTAAACTCGGTGTTGTTAGCCAACTGAAAACGCTCACGTACCAAAAGCTCTAATTCGGTTTGTGCCACACGCCAATCGCCTAGCTTATCGGCCAAGCCTGTTTTAACGGCTTGGTTTCCTGTTACCACTCGGCCATCGGCCAAGGCCGTAAGGGTCGCTTTGCGGGTTTCATAGGCCTCGCTTTGTTTGGGCAAACCACGCAGCCGCCCCTCTAGCACCGCTGCTAGAAAATCGCCATAGGTATCCATAATCAGGGTTTTCAGTAGTTGACGTTCGTCGTCTCGCATGGGGCGAAACTGGTTGAGGATATCCTTAAACTTCCCAGAGGTAATGGTGACATCTTCAATGCCTAGCTTGCCCTTGGTGAGGCCTGATAGATTCATGCCGTGCATCACCACCCCAATCGAGGCCGTGAGTGTCCCAGGGTTGGTGATGATCTTATCGCATGCAACGGCCGTGTAGTAGCCACCACTGGCCGCCACATCTTGAAGACTTGCCACCACGGGCTTGTTTTGTCGTACTCGTTGCACGGCGGCGTTGAGTTCTTGGCTCATGCCTACCGTGCCGCCAGGCGAGTTAATGACCAACAGCACCCCTAGCACATCGTCATCTTTAGCAAGGGCATCCAGTTGTTTACGAACACTTTCCGCCGACGATTCCGACGATAAAAAGCTTCCCCCGTCACTACTGGAATCAATCACGCCGTTTAGCTTCACTAAGGCCAACTGCTTGGCTCCAAAGGCGTGAAGCAAGTTTGTTTTTTTAGCCTTGGTAGAGGCTCCCCCTTCTAAAGCGTGAGTGATGGGGTGCGTATCTACCATGGTGGTTTTTACAACCGTTCCTATCGCCGTGGTGAGTGTTGCCACCAGTAATAAACCCAAGACAGCTTGCCCAAAACCAGCAGGGGTACGCACGTGTTGCCATAAAGATGCTAAAGAGGCCATGTAATCAACCTTTATTGATGAATTGTTTTTTAAAGTGTAACTCTTATTTAGTGTAACATACTTCGCTTTATTCGGGCGACCCTGTCGATAGAAGCTCTTGTAATACCAACTCTCAGTTTGAATAGCGTAAGAAAGAATTGCTTTTGTGGGGGGTAATGGGGGCGTTAGCCCCCATTAATAAAGCTAGGGGGGAGCCTTTGAGAGGTTTTTCACAATGAGGATCTTGCGTAAGAATTGAGAATGTCCCTCCTCGTTGTGGGGGCGAACGCCCCGGCCTCTCAAGATTGCCCGTAGGGCAATGCGAAACGAAGAACTTAGTACACTCGACAAGCCTACTAAATTGCAGAGGGTTTTATAGACGCCTCAGCAATTTAGTAGGCTTGCATTTTTTAGGTTCGTGTTATAATTCAATAAGCTATCGTTTTTAGTTATAAGGATGTGTGTCTCTCGTGCAATCTGCTCATCCCACCCTGTGGCCCAGTGCATCAACGCCAACTCAGCCAAGCGAACGCCCAACGCTTGAACTTCCCAAATGGGGAACCACGCCCCCTTGGCATGATAAACAAAGTTTTGGCTTTGCGGATTCGCATCAGCCCAGCCAGCATATTTATTTTTCTTTTAGCAGTGAAGGGTTTGGCCATAGTAGCCGTGCCTTGGCCATTGCCAAACAATTGCAACCGCATCAATATACCTTTGCCACCTATGGGCAAGCCAAGCATCGTTTAGAAGGGCTTGGCTTTGCTGTTAAAGAGATTCCGCAAGAATTGAAACTCATTGGCAATGCGGGTGGCTTCGATTTAGGGAAGACCATTTTAGAGAATCAATCCTTGGGCTTTGCCTTTAGCCAAGCCGTGCAACACGAGCTAGAGCTAATGAAGCAGTGCCGTGCGGGGGTGGTGGTGGTGGATGGGCGAATGGCGGCCTTGGCTGCGGCTAGCTTGCTTGAACTCCCTTGTTTGGTACTTACCAACCAAAGTGCGTTTTATCCTTTTTTCCATACCGAATTACCTTGGTTGCAGTGGTTGGGTCATTCATTCGATGCCTTAATGAAAATGGGTTTCTCTGTGGCAAACGAGATTCTCATTCCTGATTTTGCTCCGCCGTACACGGTGTGCTTGCCCAACTTAACGCATCACCCTAAAGTTAAAAAGCAAACCCGTTTTATTGGCCCCTTGGTTGGTTTTGAGGCCGATACACTACAGCCTGCCGAACGCCCTCATCCGCATCATCCCCGTGTGGTGGCTAGCTTAGGTGGCCATGCGTACCGCCAGCCCTTGTTAGAAGCGTTGTTGCAGACGGCTAGCCAACTGACTGAGATTGAGTTTTTAATTTTAACGAACTTAACCCCCGTGCATGCTGTGCCAGCAAACGTCACCTTGGTGGCTGGGTGCAATGAAGGAGCCTCGTATTTTAAATCGGCCGATGTGGTCGTCACTCAAGCGGGGCATAGCACGGCCATGGAGCTAATGTGTTTAGGGGTTCCCTGTGTGGTGGTGCCTGATACCAAGCAAATTGAGCAAGAAAATAACGCCCAACGCCTGCAAGAACTGGGCATGGGCATTCGCCTTACCTACGCCGATCTTCAGCAACAAACCTTGGCCAGCACCTTACAACACCTGTTTGCCAACCAGTGCGAACCCTACCGAAGCCATGCTCAACACTATGCACGCTTAGCCAAAGAGGCACAAGCCAGTCAGCAAACCGCTCGTCTCTTGTTGGAATATGCTCATCGTTTGGTGGCTTATTAGGCTCTATTTAAGAGGATATTCTACTGTGTTACCTACCCTTACCAGTGTGCAAAATACCAGCGTCAAGCGTTGGGCCTCGTTGCAAACCAGCAAAGGACGCAAACAACACCGCCAAACCTTGGCCGAAGGCGAAAAGGCGTGTACCTTGGCCTTGCAGGCAGGGCTAGACATCGAAGCCTTGCTTATTTCAGAAGCGACGGGTGACGAGGCTACCTTTCCAGCGTTTTCCGAGGCTCTGTTGGCAGCGTATCAACAGCACCCGAGTCCTCCGCCGTGGCAACCTGTCTCGTCTGCTGTGTTTCAAAAAATTGCGACCACTCAAACACCGCCCCCCGTCATGGCCGTCGTCTCCACTCAAGGATGGGTACAACAGGGCAAGGTCAACAGCCTTCCCTTACAACCTCTGTTGGTGTTGGATGGCCTACAAGACCCTGGCAATGTGGGGACACTTTACCGATTAGCCAAGGCTTTTGGTGTGTCTCACGTGGTGGGCATTCCGCCTTGGCAGGATGTGACGCACCCGAAGGTGATTCGCTCGCATACAGGGCTTGGTTTTGGCCTACACACCCTGATTAGCGATGAAGATACCGCCCACACCTTAGCAAGGTTACATCAAGCAGGCTGGCAAGTACTTTTGGCCACTGCCGAAGCCGCCACACCCTATACGCAACTGACCCTCAACCCGCATCAGCCTTGGGCGTTGGTGCTTGGTCAAGAAGGGGGAGGCTTACGGCTTTCGGCAGAGGCTCGTCGTTATCCTGAACTACAGCACTGCCAAGGGGTCTCGGTTCCCATGTGCGATGAAGCCGAATCGTTAAACGTGGCAACCTGTGGTGCTATTTTGCTCTCTCACTTGTTTCAGCAAGGCGTTCACCAAGAAAGCGGAAGGCAATGAACGATTCTCCCCCCGCCAACACGTCTGCTTCTGTACAAGCCGAGAACGAACACGCCACGTGGGAACATCTACCCCCCCATCTAAGAGGCTCGCTTCATCAGCCCACCTTGGCCGATATGCAGGCTCAACAAGCCGTGTTTGAAGCTCCCGCCGATTCGGCCTCAACACCCGCCGTTCAAGGGCTAGCGTGGGAAACCTTAGTACAGGAATTGCAGCAACGTTTTCATTCAGGGGTGGCCTCGCATCTCATCGAGCTTCGGCAACGACTCATGGCCGTGGCTAGCGTTTTTGCTCTTGGCCTTGGGTTTGGCGTATGGAAGGCTCCTAGCTTGATTGCCTTTTTAAAACGCTTTGCTCCGCCTCAAACGGAGTTCGTTCTTTTGGCTCCGACGGATGGTGCTGTCATTACGCTAAACATTGCTTGCTTAGCAGGTGGCGTGTTAGCGGCTCCTGTTGCGTTGTGGCATGGGCTTCGTTTTCTAGCCCCAGGCTTGCAACCGAATGAACAACGTTGGCTACTGTTGGGTTTATCGGTAGGCATGGTCTTGTTTTTAGCTGGCCTTGCCGTGGCTAGTACGGTGCTTTTACCCCTAACCTTAAAGCTATTAATGCAGTGGAATAGTCCGCTTGGGCAAACGCAACTAACCCTACAAAGTTATCTAGGGTTTTGTTTTAGCTTTATGTTAGGCATATCGCTAACGGCCTGTAGCCCTTTGTTGGTGTGGGTGTTAGGCGTGTTTAACTTATTAACGGCGGCACAGTGGTTGAAAGCATGGCGAGAGATTTTACTGGTTTCTGTGGTGTTTGCGGCCGTGGTTAGCCCAACGCAAGATGCCTTTAGTTTGGTGATGTTAAGCCTGTTATTGTTTGCGTTGTATGGTGTTAGTTGGCTAGGACTTAAAATAATAACGCATCTAAAATAAAGTTGACGGCGGCAATCCACACCGAAGCCCATACCGCCGTGTTCATGGCGGCATTTCCCACCGATGCCGAACCACCCCACGCCCGAAACGCAAAACTACACCCCACAGCGTGAATGACCCATCCAAAGCACAGGCCTTTAAGCAACATGCTTCCCAAATCTTGCAAGGGCAACATAAACCACACCGATTGTAAAAAGAGCGTGTAACTAATGCCCGCCGATAAAGAGGCAATAAACATGCCACTAAACACAGCCCCCAAGGCCGCCCAAACCGTGAGCAAGGGGGTTGCCAACAACAATGCCAATAGGCGGGGCAATACCAAATAGCGGTCGGGGTGAATGTGCAACATCCGCAAGGCATCCAACTGGTTAAACACCTTCCAGCTAGCCAATTCACTTGCCAAGGTGGTACCACTACGAGCCGCCACCGCTAAGGCCGTAAACAGTGGAGCAATTTCACGCACCATGGCTAAGGCAATCACCCCACCCACGTATCTATCGGTGCCAGCGTTTGCAAACTGTTTAGCCACCTGTAGCCCCAAAACGCTTCCGCCAGTGGCACTTAACAACAACACCATTGGTAAAGATTTAACTCCCACACAATAGAGCTGACGAAAGGTTTCATCCCATCGGATACGCCCCGCCCCTAAAAACCGAAGGCAGGAAGTAAAGCGACACACCACATCCCCCAGCAAATGCAGCAGACGTGTTATAAACGGCAGGGCAGGCATGGAAAGCATCAGCCAACGACCCTTTCACTAACCCACAGGGTGCAGGGTTGCTTGTTGCTTCAGAGCCGCCACCACTAAACCTTCAAACAGGGGGTGCGGTGCATCAGGCCGAGATTTAAACTCAGGGTGATACTGCGATGCCACAAAGTAAGGATGCTGGGGCAGTTCAACCACTTCCACCAAGTGTCCGTTGGGAGACGTACCCGAAAACACCAAGCCTGCATCGGCCAAAGGGGTGCGGTACTCGTTATTCACTTCATAACGATGACGGTGGCGTTCGCTAATGACCGTGCTACCGTAGGCCGTGGCAGCCACAGAGTTGGGCGTTAAATGGCAAGGATAGGCCCCCAAACGCATGGTACCACCTTTATCTGTAATTTGCTGCTGTTCATCCATCATGACAATAACAGGGTGAGGCGTGTTAGGTTCAAACTCGACGGAATCCGCATCTTTCAACCCCGCCACATGACGAGCATAGTCAATCACCGCACACTGTAAACCGACGCACAAGCCTAAAAAGGGTTTATTCTGCTCACGAGCGTAACGAATGGCTTGAATCTTCCCTTCAATCCCCCGAGAACCAAAGCCCCCAGGTACCACCACCGCATCCACATGAGCCAAGGCAGTTTGTACCCCATCGGGGGTATCGCACACTTCGCTATCCACCCATTCTAGCTGGATTTTTGTCTCCTGAGAAGCTCCTGCATGACGCAACGCTTCCACAACAGAAAGATAGGCATCACTTAGCTGGGTATATTTACCCACCACAGCCACGGTCAGTTCATGTTTAGGGTGCTTAATGTGATCGACAATGGCTTGCCACTGGCTCATGGCGGGGGGATGGTTCGGTAAACCCAACACATCCAACACCGAGGCAGCAAGGCCTTGCTCTTCCAAGGCCATGGGTACTTCATACAGCGTACTCATGGTTTCACCAGGAATCACGTTTTGAGGTTCAATGTTACAAAATTGTGCTAACTTGCGTTTGTCATTCGGGCCTAATTCACGTTCGGTACGGCAAACCAAAATATCAGGCTGAATCCCGATAGAACGTAACGTATTGACGGAATGTTGGCTGGGCTTTGTTTTTACCTCGCCACTGGTGGGCAAATACGGAATCAAAGTAACATGAATAAAGCAGGTCTGTTTCAGCCCTACATCATAGCGGAATTGACGAATCGCCTCCATAAAGGGAAGACTTTCAATATCCCCCACCGTGCCACCTACTTCCACAATCATTACATCGGGTTGCAGTTGAGCCGTGGTATCGTGTAAGTGGTTTTTAATTTCATCCGTCACATGAGGAATCACCTGCACAGTGGAGCCAAGGTACTCACCCTGACGCTCTTTAGCAATCACTCGTTGATAAATACGCCCACTGGTAATGTTGTTCATTTTGGTTAAATCGGCGTTTAAAAAGCGTTCGTAGTGGCCTAAGTCTAAGTCGGTTTCGGCACCGTCATCCGTTACAAACACTTCGCCGTGTTCAAAGGGATTCATGGTACCCGGGTCAACGTTGATATAGGGGTCAAACTTCATAATCGAGGCGTTCATGCCTCTGGCACGCAATAACCGCCCTAACGAGGCTGCCACAATGCCTTTGCCAAGGGAGCTAACCACCCCACCTGTAACAAAAATGTATTTAGTTTGTTTTGTAGAAGAGTTCATGGGGTACAACAGGCTTTCTGACGGATCTGACGGAAGAGTACGATTGAAAAACATTCATTTAGTATAGCGTATCAAGGCGAAACTTCAACCCTGAATAACAGCCCCCCACCCACCTAAGCATTAAGAATAAAGCCCTGCCACCCACTGGTTTAAGTGTTGCAACACCTCTGACTCTTGTAACTCAAGGGAATCATCAAAAACAGCCACATCCAACAGCAACCACACCGAAGCCTCGGAACCCCCTTCCTCACGCCCCTTCTCTTGAATGACCGAAACGTGAATGTAACCGACTTCTAAGGGAAGGTGGGCTTCAAAACCTGTTCGATTGGCACGTTTATAAAACGTGGGCAACTCATGAGTATTCAATCCACCCGCCAAGGTTTTGAGCGTTAATAATAGTTGTTTAAGGGGGGCTTCGGTCGTTAAGGCCTGAGGCAACACACAGCGATGGTGCATCCTAAACCCTAGCTCGCTTGCCAAGGGTGGGGAGGCTCCTTCCGTGGTGGAACCCCCCACCCCCGCTGCCGTAGCGGTTTCAGCGGGTTGAGTGAGTGCCTCTTGCAGGAGCTTAAACGTCCCCTCGGTGGCCTGTAATTCGCTTTGGCATTGGCGAACCAAGCCAACCCCTTGCTCGTACAGGCTTAGGCTTTGTTGCAAGGGTAACTGCCCTTGCTTTAACTGTTGCACCACCGAAGCAAGGGCTTGAAGTTGTACTTCAAACGAGGAAGAACCCTCTGTAGAATGCGTTGTGACCATTACGTTACTTCGCTTGATTCGCTACAGCAGCGGCGGCAGCAGCAATGGCATCGGCATCGCCTAAGTAGTAAGAGCGAATGGGCTTCAGCGATTCATCCAGCTCGTACACCAAGGGCGTCCCAGTGGGAAGGTTGAGTTCGGTAATGGCTTCTTCACTAAGGCCTTCTAAGTGCTTAATTAGGCCACGCAAGCTATTGCCATGGGCGGCAATCAATACTTTTTTACCTTGTTTTACCAAGGGGGCAATGTTGGCTTCCCAGTAAGGAACGACTCGTGCCACGGTTTCTTTCAAACTCTCGGTTTGAGGAAGTTCGGCCTCACTTAGCCCCGCATAACGAGGATCGTTGCCAGGGTAATGTTCGCTGGTTTTATCCAAAGCAGGGGGAGGCGTATCGTAACTGCGTCGCCATACAAAAATTTGCTCAGCCCCATACGTGGCCGCCATCTCAGATTTATTGAGTCCTTGCAAGGCACCGTAATGACGCTCGTTGAGTTGCCACGCCTTGGTTTGAGGCACCCATAATAGATCCATACGTTCTAGCAATAAGTTACAGGTTTTAATGGCTCGTTTTTGCACACTGGTAAAAGCGACATCAAAGGTAAAGCCTTCTTTTTTAAGTAAATCGCCACCAGCTTTGGCCTCGGCTTCGCCTTGAGCCGTTAAATCAACATCGGCCCAGCCTGTAAAGCGGTTTTCTAGGTTCCAAACACTTTGTCCGTGACGTGTTAAAACAAGGGTATACATAGGTAGGCAACTCAACTTTCTCAAACAATGGCAACATTAAAACAGTTAAAATCAGTTACCACTATAAGCAAAGCATGAAAAAAACTCAACCCTGTTTTCTCAGATAATGCAATTTCGCAGATTGAATAGCGACATCCCATGCGTGTCGCTTTGCATTGCCCTTCGGGCAATCTTGAGAGGCCGGAGCGTTCGCCCCCACAACGAGGAGGGACAATCTCAATTCTTACGCAAGATCCTCATTTTAAAAAACCTCTCAAAGGCTCCCCCCTATAAACCCCATTTTTTAGTTTTTTACGCTTCTAGCGTTCGGTGTTTCATTGCGAGAGCGAAAGCCCCAGCCTCTCAACATTACCCAAAGGGCAATACAGAACGAGGCACTTAGGAATATCTTTAAATTAACGACTACCACACTATACATTAAAGCGGAAGTGCATCACATCGCCATCTTTCACTAAATACTCTTTACCTTCGAGGCGGAGCAAGCCTTTTTCCTTGGCTCCTTTTTCACCCTGATGCTCGACATAATCGGCATAGGCAA
>JBJTUB010000149.1:0-6315 GCA_046080465.1 Vampirovibrionales bacterium
TATTTACAAGGGCGGGTTTTACAGTGCCAAAGTTGGACAGCTTGAAAAAATCCAGAGGGGGAGGGGGCGATACTGAAAAAGTGAGGGAAGTGCATAGAGCACACACTGATATTGCTAAACAAAAGAAAAGTAGACCATCTAATTAGTTAAATTTCTCAATAAATTTGGTGGGGGGGGTTTGAGGGGGAGGAACGGTCTCTCAAAGTCGTCTGAAAGACGACACAAAACGATGAACTTAGAAAGCTCGAAAAACCCTTTTGCAGAGTCTTCTATAACACTCAGGCTTGTGCAAAAAACAGGGGGTACGTTTGCCTTGTTTTTTTGGTACACTATAAACCACATGAAGTTTCGTACTCTTTTTTACGTTAATTTAGAGGAATGCCCCCCTGATGATATCCGTACTTGCTACCCCACTTTTAAATGATACTGTGTTGCAACAGGCCACGCCCTATCTGCAATTAGGCCTGTTTACCCCCCTGCTAGAACAGCTCACCACCTTGGCCGATACGGCCGCCTTGCCCACCAGTCACTCTTCCGCCGAAGGGCTACGGCACTATGTGGCCAGCCTAACTCAACTGATCCATCAAGCCTACCAAGAACAGCACACGGGCAACACCCAACAGTGGATTAGTGAACTGTTGCCGTGGTGTCAAGCCCCCTACCGCAGCGAACTCACCTTGGTACTGGATGCCCTGTTTCCTCTCAGTAACTTGCATCATGCCAGCCACCGCTTGGTACGTTGGAGCGATGGGCATCGTTTGCAAAGCCAAGTACCCTTGCCACATTGCTTGGAAGAGCAAGCCGTCCTAACCACGGCATGGTCGCCCTTGCACTGGTTATTGTTAGGCCAACAGTACACCCGTGCTTGGTTGAAAGAACAAGGCCACGAGGCGAGTAACGAACTGATTGCCTTGGTGCAACTGCGCAAACTGGGCCCTGCCTATGCCTTAGCCTGCTTAACGGCCTCTAACCCGCCCTTGCAAGTAAAGCAAGCCCTGTTGGTGGGCTTAAAGCGTTGGTTCCCCCAGTGGGGACTCACCACCGTGGAAGAAAGCACCAACGAGGAATGGCTACACCGAGCCGAAAGCATTGTGCCACAAAGCCTAGCCTTTGAAGATACCTTCCATGCCAATGTGTGCATGGTGCGTGAGCGGTTGCAAACGTTGTCGTTTGTGTCTGCCTTGCCTCAAGCGGAAGCTGCCAGTAATTTGTATGGCCAGTTGCAACAAACCTTTCAAAGTGATGCATGGCAGGCCAGCGAGAATGTGCAGGAAAGCATTTACCCCTTGTTGCGTCAGGTAACAGAAGCCCCTGTGCATCCCCTAGAGTTGCTCACCGCAGCGTGGTTACACTGGCTAGGCGTGGTGCAAACTTGGCAAGAACACCCCGAAACGAAGCCTGCCACGGCAACAGACTTGGGGCAATGGTTGCAAGGGTTTAATCAACGGTTGTTTAAATCCATTGAAACGGCTCACTTGCATCGGTTGGTGTTGGGCGACTCCTTGTTAAAAAGCTAGCAAAAAAAGTCACCCTGCCACTCGTTGTTCCCTCCTTGCTCTTATTGTATAAAGTATTATAGAGAGACTCCCCCATGGCTATTTTAAACGAAACACACATCTTAGAGCGTTTGGTGCACCCCACCCCCGAAAAACGCATTGTCATTACCCCGCTCATCAAGCCTGAAGAACAAATCGGCCCAACCTCGGTAGATTTACGTTTGGGTACCGATTTTCAAGTGATGCGTCGTGCGCAAACAGCCAGTATTGACCCCCTTCAACACCCCGAAGCCGTGGCACCGCAAATGAAAGAACTGTGGCAGTGGGTCACGGTTCCCGTGGGGCAACCGTTTATTCTGCACCCAGGGGAGTTTGCCTTGGCTCACACGCTGGAGCATGTCACCCTGCCCTTGGATCTCTCGGCTCGGCTGGAAGGCCGTAGCACATGGGGACGTTTGGGCTTGCAAATCCACGCCACAGCAGGCTTTGTGGATCCTGGATTTTCAGGCTCATTGACGTTTGAACTTTCCAATGTATCGATGGTTCCCTTGCCCCTGTACCCTGGCGTGCGTATTTCTCAACTTTGTTTTTATGAAAACGATAGCACGAATCTACCTTATACTCGCAAGCAGTTTAGCAAATACAGTGGCAAACCAACGGCACACACATCCGCCTTTTTCTTAGATCCTGAATATGCCCGCATGCGAGAGGCATTGCAACCATTGCACCCCTAGGAAAGTGTTTTTACTCTATGGCAACCCCCACCCTTCTTTCTACCGATGCTCAATTTATACCCGCCCCTCCTGTTCAGATGCCTTCGGGGTTTCGCTCCAAAGCGACTCCTCGCTCCGCCTTGGCTTTAGAGTCTCGGCTGAACTACACAGAGGCCTTGAGGCTTTTGAACCATACACCCTTGCTCGATTTAGGAGCCTTAGCCACCGAGGCCAAACATCGGCATCACGCACCCAGTTCGCCCGTAACCTTTGTGGTGGATATGAACGTCAACTACACCAACATTTGTAACGTAGATTGTCTGTTTTGTGCCTTTTATCGTAAGGCGGGCGATGCAGATGCCTATGTACTCACAGTGGAACAATTGGCCGCCAAGGCTCAACGCTTGGTGGATGCAGAAGGCACGCAGTTTTTAGTGCAAGGGGGCGTTCACCCCGATTTACCGTTCAGCTACTACACCACCTTACTGAAAGAATTGAAGCAGGCCTTCCCGACGCTAACACTCCATGCGTTTTCTACCAGCGAAATTAGTTACATGGCTCAATTGACAGGCCAAAGTCTGTTTTGGGTGCTAGAACAGTTGATAGAGGCAGGGCTGGATTCTATCCCTGGGGCAGGTGCCGAGATTCTGCACGACGATATTCGTCACCGTGTTAGCCCTAAAAAAATTGGATCTCATGGATGGCTGGAGGTAATGGAAGTCGCACATCACCTAGGGTTGCAAACCACGGCGACGATGATGTTTGGCATGGGCGAACAACCATGGCATCGGCTAGAGCATTTGTTTCAGCTCCGAGCTTTGCAGGATCGTACAGGGGGCTTTACGGCCTTTATTCCGTGGACGTTTCAAGCACCGAACACCCAACTGGCCAAGCTACCGATTGAATATCAAGCCACGGGTGAAGATTTTTTACGCATGGTGGCCTTAGCCCGCTTGGTGTTGGATAACATCCCGAATATTCAAAGCAGTTGGCTAACGCAGGGCGAAAAGTTGTGCCAAACCGCCTTGGCCTTTGGAGCCAACGATATTGGTGGCTTGGTGTTAGAGGAAAATGTCGTCACCGAGGCAGGGGTCAAGCACCACGAAAAAAACCGAGGCGATGCGTTAAAGATGATTCACAACGCAGGCTTTGATGCCGCCCAACGCAATACTCGCTACGAGCTATTACACACCTATCCACGTAGTTAAGACACTCAACAATCTTAGTAGGGACTGTTTGCAAATAAATTACTGTAACTATAGATACCGCTTATGAAGCTTAACCAAAAACTTGATTTGACTCATGTATCAATGGGGTATCTAGGGGCGAAGCCCCTAGAATAACGTAGGGGGGAGAGTTGTAGAAAGGGAGGAACGGCCTCTCAAAGTCGTCTGAAAGACGACACGAAACGAGGAGCTTAGGAGGGTGCGGAAATAGTTTCATTTCACTCTAACACTTGGTTGACACTCGTACTACAAAATGTTATGATTGTAATATCTTGGATCTTCTTTTCTGTTTCGTGTTTTAAATGACTCTCTCGGTTAGAGGAGTGCTGACTGAATGATGATGATGAATTGCAACGTGCCTTCCCAAACCCCACCGTGCTTTGAGGAAGTTGCTTGGATTTTGTTAAACACGGTGGAAAACGTACAGCAACAGATTAACCATTGTTTAGGCAACCTGCAACGTAGCGGAAGATTCACGCCCCAGCAGCTCAGCAAGCTAGAACAGCAACACTGGGAGCTTAAACTAAAGCTAGGCTTATTTGTGGGTACTCACCCGCTGGTGCAACAGTATCAATCTACCCAAGATAGCCTGACGAGTTTACTACACCAAAGCGATGAAGACGTGCTAGAACGCCTAGAACTAGACGATAGTTCTCTACACGAGCCTGAAACAGATTTAGAGGCTGCGTTTTTGTTTCATCAACGTCAAAAATATAGCACAGGCATGGCCTTCGTTGCCGATGAACTCCACCAAGTAAGCGAGATTCTTAGTCTGTTGCATCGGGTGTTGTTGGTGCGTCCGCAGGCGTTGTTTCACTCAGAGGTTCAACGCTTTAGCCGATTGTCGCAGGGGGTTGTGTTTTAATTCTTTGAATCGTTACCATGAACCACGACTAACTAAATCAGAGAGATTCCCTTACAGAGAGCCTTCCATTCGTTTTTTCCCCTTCCTTAAAAGAGTCTAAATAGTTGCAAGGGTAGGCTATACCGTGTGGTATAGTCTACTTTATGCAATAGTATATAAGTTGCCCTTTGGGCAACGTTGAGAGGCCGTTCCTCCCTCTCAAACTCTCCCCCCTAGAGTTATTAACGGGGGCTAACGCCCCCGTTGCCCCCCATTTGAGTTTGGTGAACGAAAGGATATAAGACTGTTCGGAAAAATAAGGATTTAACTATAGTATACAACCCAAACAGAAATAACCTCAATCTACATGTTATCGATTCTTACCTTACCAACATCGCCTGTAACAAGGGCGTTGTTTTCACTGATTCACTCTGCCCCTAGCACCCAGCTTCGCCAAGGTATGAGCGAACATCAGGCGAATCAGATTCAAAACGTGATTACCTGGACGGCACCTGCCTTGGTGATTCCCGCTTTACGCTACCTAAACGATGATAAACAAGATCGTGAACGCTTGTTTGTGCGAGATTTTTCAACCTATTTGCTGGGTTCGGGGTTATACTTAGGCGTACAGGCCTTAAGTTATCACACGCTTCATCGGGTGGCGCCACACTGGAGCTTACCCCAAGTACAGTTGGCAAGCTTTGGCTTGGCCTTAACGGCTAACTTATTATATGCTGGCGTGGGTGCGGTGTATGTCTCCAAATGGGTAGAAGCCCTGCATCAGCATTGCTTACAGAAAGAACATGTTCCTCATGACGACTCCTCTTCCACAATCAACCACCTTGTTGTTAACAGGTAGTACAGGGCTGGTTGGCCGTAGAGTACAGCAAAAAGCACATGAACGAGGCCTACAAGTCGTAACGCTTCGGCATCGTTCGGGGTCATCAGCCTCATCGCCAAGCTACTGCTTTACCACGCCCCCGACCCCCGAACTACGAGAGGCCCTAAATGGAGCCACGGCCTGCATTCATCTTGCAGGCGAACCGATTATGGGCTACTGGACATCGGCTAAAAAGCAGGCTATTGTTCAATCTCGTACCGAAGGCACGCGTCAGCTGTGCGAGCTGTTAGCCAGTTTGTCGTATCCGCCTAAGCAATTAGTCAGTGCCAGTGCCATTGGCTGGTATGGGCATCGTGGGCCCGAGTATCTAAGCGAGCGTAGCACAGCAGGCCGAGGGTTTTTAGCCAGTACCTGCCAACAATGGGAAGAAGCCACGCAACTAGCTCAAGCGGCGGGCATTGCTACGGCACACGCCCGTATTGGAGTGGTGCTTAGCCCTGAAGGGGGTGCCTTAAAGGCCATGCTTCCTGCGTTTAAATTAGGGGTGGCTGGCCCCTTGGGCGATGGATTACAAGGCATGAGCTGGATTCATATCGATGATTTAGCCGAGGCCTTGTTATGGCTAGCCCTGCACCCTGAAGGCCACACCCATCAAGGAGCCTTTAATTTGGTGGCTCCAACCCCTGTCAGCAATGCAGAGTTTACAAAAACCTTGGCAAGCCAGTTAAAACGTCCTGCTTTTTTGCCTGCCCCTGCCTTGGCCTTACGCTTAATTTTGGGCGATTTAGCCGATGTGGTGTTGCATAGCCAGTATGTACACCCTGAACGCTTGCAAGAATCAGGCTTTCAGTTTCACTATCCACATCTACACGAGGCCTTGGCCAACCTTCTATAGAAGCCCATTCGGGCGTGCAATGAGGGGTGTTGGGCAGGGGGCGTTCGCCCTAGCAACGAAACACCGAACGATAGAAGCGTAAAAAGCTAAAAAATGGGGTTTATAGGAGCGAACGCCCCTGCCTTAAGTTGCCCGTTGGGCAACGTAGAGAGGCCGTTCCTCCCTCTCTACAACTCTCCCCCCTAGGTTTATTAAGAGTATTAACTAAAAGCTATTTTGAAAAAAGTCGTCTAAACCTAGACTAACTCTTGTTAAGTTGTTAAAAATCAGTAGAATTACTGATAAAAATAGGGGTATCTA
>JBJTUB010000150.1:0-4461 GCA_046080465.1 Vampirovibrionales bacterium
CCCTCTCAAACTCTCCCCCCTAGGTTATTTATAGGGGCTTCGCCCCTATAAACCCCATTTTTAGCTTTTTACGCTTTTAGCGTTCGGTGTTTCATTGCGAGGGCGAACGCCCCCAGATTTCAACACTTCATTGCATGCCCGAATGGCCTTTTGCAAAGCTTTCTATAGATAAAGTGCCTCCGTATTTGATACCCTGCGTTAGTAAAGGACACCGATACCCATGATGACCGCCTCTTCTGCTCACGATGCACGCCGCTGGTATGATAATGACCCTATTTTGCTTGAAGTTGTGGGGCTGATGTCGATGGCACCTGATGCCGCGAAACGCTACGCACAAACCTTAATTAAAGGCGTTGAAAGCAAAGTGGATGCGTCGTTGCTTGCCCCACTGTACGCCAAGCTCGATGACCCAAACCGTCCTAAAAATCGCTGGTACGATCAAGAGCCTGTTTTAGTGAAAGCCTTGGAGCTGCTCCGCCTACTGCCACACGAAGCTCAACGCACCGCCGCCCTTCAAATAATTGAATCGCTCAAAGCCGAACAAGGAACCGCTTATACCATTTTAATGGAAACCTTTGCTCCAAAAGTCAACACCTTGGTGTTGGAAGAGGAACTTGAAACGCATGAGGCTCGTGACTAATCCATTCACACAGGCTAACCCTGAAAAGGGTGTCTCCGATACCGAGGTGTTGATACCATCGTATTGGCAACAGGGGCGAGAGGCATTTTTGCAACAACGTTACTTTGAAGCTCACGAAGTGTGGGAGGTTTGGTGGCTAACCTTGCCCAAAGTTGCCATGGTTACTGAGGTGTTGCAAGCACTGATTCAGTGTTGTGCGGTGGGAGTGCATGTGCAACAGGGCAATCTGCGTGGGGTAAGGCTCAAGTATGTTAAAATCCAGCGTCGCTTGCAACACCTACAGGGGCTAGCTTGGCCTGAACAGCAGGGCTACTTTCCTGAGTTTCAAGGGGAACGCTGGCAACAGACCCTAACCTTGGCTCAGCCCCCTGCCTGCCTAGCCAGTGCAAACCAGTTAGTGAAAGCGTGGCACGCATGTTTTTAAGCATGGTTCAGTGGTTGTTGGCGTTGTTGCTGTTGCTAGGGGGGTACGTGGCTTGGCTATTCTCGGCTGATATTACCAGTGCCGTGGATGCCTTTCAGCGTAAAAACGAGATAGAACGTGCCATAATGCACCATCACCCCCAACAGGCGTTAGTCCTTGCTCAATCGGCAGTGAAGGCTCATTCAACGCAAGCCTATTTTTGGCAAAAGTTAGGTTACGCTTCTTGGCTTTCCTCACGCCCACAAGAGGCACTACAGGCATACGAAAAAGCCTACCAGTTGGCTCCGTATAACACGGCCTTGGCCTTAAATTACGCTCGAGTGTTGTTAAAGCACAAGCAAGTAAACGCTGCTATTCGGGTGTTAGGGCAAACCCTTCAGCTGGCCCAGCAGGATGTCAATGCGGGGCATCTTTGGGGGCAGTTGGCCTTGTTGTACTGGCAGTGTTATCAGGCGGCAAAGCATGATGGCTACACGGTCTTACGGCAGCGTTTATTGCATCTTACAGAGCAATGTTTAGCCTATGGGTATCAAACCGCCCGTGATCCAGCACCGCTAAAATATATTGAAAGTCAAGTATGGTATGAAAAACAGGCCTATCGTACCAGCCTAAAAAGCCTGTGTCGTTTGCACCGCTTGCCCAACGCCCAGCCCTACCGTGCCTATGTGTATGAAACGATGGGAACGGTATTGATTGAGCAGTTGAATGAACCCAGTGATGGGTTTGCCCTGTTGCAAGCCTTACTGAGAGTTGAGACCCCTGCGAGCTCCTCTCACCACGCAACCCCCACCCACGCAGAAACGCCTCGTACGGCAGAAGACAATGAGACGGCCGAAGCAGTGTTTCCGCCCCCAAGCCAACGCTTACGAGAGAAATACAGCCATTTGCGTCGAGCCTATTACCAGCAACGCCGTGGCACAACTGCTTTAGTGAGTACCACAGCCCCAGAGGCGATTATTAGTCATGTGTGTGATTCGCTTCAAGCTAAACTAGAGTAGGCACAAAAAATAGCGGACGAAGGGACTCGAACCCTCGACATTCTGCTTGGAAGGCAGAAGCTCTACCAACTGAGCTACGTCCGCATACGGTGATGTTTAAATTAGTAGTAGTTTAATAAAAACACAAGATAATGGCAAGCACTATTTCTGGTTAGCTTAACCTCGCTTATTGTTAAATGTAACAGATTTATAAAACCAAGGTAAAAAACAGCGTGGTAGCTATTGACACCTCCGATTTTCTGATATGATACTAAGTAGAAACTATTCTAAAAATTGAGTATTAATTTATTTGTTGAATAGTTGAAAGTTTACTTTTTGTAGAAAACCTAGCGTTAGGAGCGTGAACCACATGCGTTTTACCGTTTCCAGAGATTTGTTTTATCAAGCCGTCACGGGTGTTTCCAAAGCGACAGCAACTCGTGTGGTTCAGCCCATTCTTTCCAATATTTTAATTGAAGCCACGGGGGGCGCTTCTCCCTTGGTGCTTTCTGCCACCGATTTAGATTTCTCGTTACAAACCAGTATCAATGCCGAAATTGCCGTTGCAGGGCGTACCACGCTTTCAGGCCGAAAGCTGAGTGATATTTTAGCCAAGCTACCCCCCAAGGCCATGGTTGAAGTGGATGTAGATCAGGAGCTACAAACCTGTAAGGTTTCTTGTGGTTCGGCGAGCTTTGAACTGCGAACCCTCCCTGCTGAAGAGTTTCCGTTGATTCCCACGGTGGAGCCTAGCCAAGCCGTGGAATTGCCCCTTGAATCCCTTGTTCGAGCCATTCGGCAAAGTGAATATGCGGCTTCTAAAAGCGATACAACTAACATTTTAGGCGGTATCTTCTTTAAGCTGACCAACGAGGCCTTAGAGCTGGTAGCCACGGATGGCTCACGGTTGGCTCGGCGTAAAGAAACGCTTAGCGGTGTATCGCTAGCAGAGCCTTTATCGGCCATTATTCCTTGCAAAACCTTGGCAGAGTTCATGAAGCTGGCGACAAGCTTTGGCATTGAAGCCGATGAGAAAGTGTTGGTGGGCTTACAGCAAGGCCAAGTGTTTTTAACCACCACTCGTTTTTCGGCAGCATCACGCTTGCTGGATGGGCAATACCCCCGCTACGAGCAACTGATTCCACGGGAATGTAAGTTGCAAGCCCGCATGAATCGTGCTTCCCTTGGGGCGGCCTTGGATCGTGCGGCCGTTATGGCCAGTGATCGCACCCACATCGTTAAGCTAAGCTTTGTGGCTGGGCAAGTAACACTGGTGGCCGATACCCCCGATGTTGGAAACTCGAAAGATAGCCTACCTGTTCACTATGAAGGCGAGGCCTTCAACATTGCGTTTAACTACAAGTTTGTGCAAGATGCGTTGAAGGTGATGGATGGCGATGATGTGGTGATGGAAACCAACGGTTCGCTGGCCCCTACGTTGTTTAAAGATGACAAAGAGCTAGACGCTTACTTATGTTTGGTGATGCCTGTACAGGCAAAGTAGCTTAATGTTGTAAAGCAGGGCTGGGTGTTCTGCGTGCTTGACTCAAAATATCTGCCAAAATGAGTGCGGTGGCTTGAGATTCGTGAGCTTGCAGTAAATCTTCCTGCTTTAGCCGTTGGCTTAAGTGCTGTGTTAAAGGTTGGCTCCAGTGTAAATGCCCTTGAAGCATTTCTTGACAAAGAGCCACCATTAACAAACAGACCGTTTCTGTTTCGTTAAGCGATGTTGCTTGAAAGCTCAGGCTTACGGCTTGGTGTAATTGTTGATAGTGAGCCTGTGTTGTTTGGGGTTGCGTGTTGCTTAGCGATTCGCTGTGCCATAAGGTTTGAAACATCTCTACGGCTAAACGATTTGTTCCGTAGCAAAGCTGTAGCCCATGCCCCACATACCCTAACGCATAGCTAAGCAATACGCAAACACCAATTAGCACCACGGTAGGGAGTACCCAAGCCAGCAAGGCTAGGCTCCAACCTTCCAAATGCCAAAGCTGATGAAGTAATACAGAATCAAACAAATGCGGTAGACTCATACGGCTAGGGTCTTTCTATACAAGAGATGCTAGAGTCGTTTTAAAACGCTGTAGTGTTTATATCGGCATGCCTGTTGCTAGGCAAGACCCTTCTATTACAAACAGAGGAGGGATTGTTACAAAGGGCTTGCAATTGTTTTGTCTTTTATATACACTCCCTATAATCTTGGATAGTGTTTTTATCCTCTTTTTACCTTTTTTTGTGTGTGTTCACAAGTTACTATTAGCAGGTTTTAAGCCTGCAGAATCTTTAAGGTTTTACGTACAATGAGCTTGGGTTTTATCGCCAATCATCATATTATTTACGTCACAGCGTTGCTCTAGCGTTGTGAAACCTTAATTTATTGCGAAAGTGTGTCGTTCACGTGAATCCAACTGTTTCTACAA
>JBJTUB010000151.1:0-2589 GCA_046080465.1 Vampirovibrionales bacterium
ATATTTTGAGGGAGGATACTTAAAATACGATCCCATTTACTTGCATTCTGCATAAACTCTAGCCTTATTACTGAACAGGAAACACAGCTAGAGCTTACCACAAATACTATCTTAGCACATATGGGGCGAAGCCCCTATAAAGAAACTAGGGGGGGAGGGTTTGAGGGGGAGGAACTGCCTCTCAAGATTGCCCGTAGGGCAATGCAAAACGAGGAACATGGGATTGTACGAAAATATTGCAATTCACAATATCTATCTTTTAAAGCGTATCTCTGTTAAGCTAACAGGTATTATTTGATGCTGACTCCCTTCGCTAGCAAGGGGCTATCCTCTATCCTATTTGGAGTACCGTTCTACCTATGTCTTCTCAAGCTTCTCTCGTCTCTACGTATCAAGCACAGGGTCGCTATGCACGGCGTTTCCAGCAGTTACAAGCCGAAGGCCGTGGGGCGTTTATTCCCTTTACCTTGTTGGGGTGGCCTACTCTATCGCATTGCCAAACTATTTTACGCACCTTGGTAGAAAGTCAGCCCGCCGCGTTGGAGCTAGGCCTGCCCTTTAGCGATCCCATTGCCGATGGTGCCTTAATTCAGCAAGCCGTAGGCGAAACCTTGGCCACAGGCTTTAAAATACACCAGGCCTTTGAGTTAATTGCCTATGCCCGCCGTTTGGATGCCAACGTACCTATTGGCTTGCTTGTGTACTACAATACAGTGCTAGCCCAAGGGGGCGAAGCCTTTTTTGCTCAGGCCAAGACCGCCGGGGTGGATGCCGTTCTGATTGCCGATCTTCCGCCAGAAGCCGCTGAAGAAGTGGCTCCCTTTGCCAGAGCGGCAGGCATTGAATTGATTTTCATTGTATCGCCCTTAACCACTACCGAACGCCTAACAGCGGTGTGCCAAGTGGCAGGAGCCTTTTTGTATGTGGTATCACGCCTAGGCATTACAGGAACCGAAAGTCGTTACGACCCCAACTTACCACAGCTACTGACGGCATGGAAGCAACAAACAGCCTTACCCCTTTGTGTCGGCTTCGGGATTTCCAAGCCCGAACACAGCCAACGAATGTTAGAGTTAGGGGCGGATGGCACCATTACAGGAAGCCAGATTTTGGCCGAATGCCAAGCCAGCCTACAAACCGACCCCACAGGCAATACCTTGGCCAAGGATGTAGGAGCCTATTTGCACACCATGATTCAAGCTCATTCAAGGTTGTAGAAGCCTTTGCCAATAGGTTAGGGCATGGCAAACACACCCTATAAACACGCCCTAACGTACCTTGACAAAGGCTTTATTGTGTTGGGTTGGCAACTAAAAACAGCTCTACCGATTGTTCTTCGTTCATGTAATGGCCGAAGCTTTCCAGTTGCAATTTGCTAGACTCTGCTTTAAGTTCCGTGTAAATCCGCTTACTACAAATAATGGCTTCTTTCGGTACAATGGGAGCCAGCCATTCATAGGCTTGCACCACCGCCAGTTCAGGAGTCGGATGAGACTCATCGATGTTAATCACCATGATTTTCACTCCCGTCGACTCTGAAAAAGATTGACTCCGCACCGAAATTTGCTCTTTACAAGTGGTGTAAATCTCCTGAGCTAACTGCATCGCCGAACCGGCGGTTTTAACTCGAAGCCATAATTTATTACTAGGCGATACTAGCTTTTGAGCCAAAAACGGCTTACTCAAGTTTGTCAATAGTTCTTCTAAACCTGTGTAACTACTCAACGGTGCCTCTATTAAAAGAATATAAGATTGGGGCTTAAACGTAAAATAAACATCCTCAATGTGTTTCTTAAACAACAGGAACTTGGGTAAATACTGGTTTACTTGGTAAGTGAGGCGTTGTTTGAGTGTCTCCACATCTTTCTTTTTTTGCCGTGCTTTTTGTTCGCCTTGACGCACCATCAACTTAACACGAGATTCACTCCACGCATGGAGTTTAATCGTTAAAAAAGAACCCAGCAAGCACAGTATCATGTAAGCGAATAAAATACCAACATCGGAAAGCGATTCTTGCACGCCCCCCGAACAGGTAACACCATCCACTGTACCAGCCAATGAACCCAAGCATCCAGCCACGCATTGTTTAGCCAATGAAAGGCTTCTTCAATAGCAAGGCAGGCAAACACCAAGCCTAAAAACCCTACCCCCACGGCCAAACGAACCACACCGCTTTTAATGTTGTACAGTTGCATGGAGGTGTCGCCTTTCTGCCCTGTTCTCATAACCTTATACCAATTAAAAACTTAAATATCGTATTCCCACGTTTGTTGTTTTGTATTGCCCGTTGGGCAATGTAGAGAGGCCGGGGCGTTCGCCCCCACAGTGAGGAGGAACCATCTCAATTCTTACGCAAGATCCTCATTGTGAAAAACCTCTCTACAACGCTCCCCCCTAGGTTTATTAATGGGGGCTAACGCCCCCATTGCCCCCCCAAAAAAAGAAAGCATTTCTTACGCTATTTAAACTGAAAGTTGGTATTATCTTCTAGTTTGTATGATGCTCAACGACTTCACGCCGCTCTCGGTGGGCCTCGAAACCATCGGCGGTGTGATGAAGGTGATCATTCCGCGCAACACACCCATTCCC
>JBJTUB010000152.1:0-3814 GCA_046080465.1 Vampirovibrionales bacterium
CCCCAGCCCTCTCCCTAAGGGAGAGGGAGCAGGAACGCATTATCCACCCGCCGTTTGACGCAACCAATGTTCGGTGCTTCATTGCACAAGCCGAAGGGCTTCCCTCACCCCAGCCCTCTCCCTAAGGGAGAGGGAGCAGGAACGCATTATCCACCCGCCGTTTGACGAGACCAACGCTCAACCCCTCATCGCACAGGCCGAACGGCCTCTTTAGAAAGAGAATCCCATGCTTGCCAAGATTAAAACCAACTATGTGTGCCGTAACTGCCACTATGTTAGCCCCGTGCATTTAGGTAAATGCCCCGAATGTAATAGCTGGAACAGCTTTGAAGCCAAGCAAGAAGCCCCTAAAACGGCGGCTCCTGCGTTTGATTCTAACATGCACAGTGTGCCGTTTGCAGGCGGACAAACCTTGGAGCAATGGCTCAATACCTTTCATGCCGAGGAGGCCGACCCTCCTCCGCCGAGTCGAGCCGATGCCTTGGTGATGGCTCAACACTTGCCAACCGACGCAGCCACCCACACGACTACCCACACGACCGCCAACACAGTGACACTGCGAGCTAAACCACTCAGTCAGTTAAGCCAAGACCCACTAGAGCAACTGCACCGTCAACCCACAGGGTTAAGCGAACTGGATAGAGTGCTGGGCGGGGGCTTGTTGGCGGGGGCGTATATCCTGATTGGGGGCGACCCTGGCATCGGTAAATCGACGTTGGTACTACAGGCCGCTGCTAGCCTAGCCAACTTAGGTAAGCAGGTGTTGTACGTGGCGGGTGAAGAAAGTCAACAGCAGTTACTGCATCGTGCTGTACGCCTAGGTTTGCAAGCCACCGATAACTTATGGATAGCCAGCGAAACTCAGTTGGCGACAATGCTTGAAACCGTGCTACAGTTAAAGCCCGATGTGCTGATTGTAGATAGTGTGCAAAGTTTGGTGGATGCCCGAGTGAATGGGTTGGCCGGCAGCCAAAGCCAAATTAAAGCCGTGGCCATGGCCTTAATGCACGTGGCCAAAGGGGCGGGCATTACTACCTTGCTGATTGGGCATGTAACGAAGGAAGGTCAACTTTCAGGCCCTAAGCTTTTAGAGCATATGGTGGATACCGTCCTCTATTTTGAAGGCGAGAAATATCAGGATTTACGCTTGCTAAGGTCGGTGAAGAACCGCTTTGGTTCGACCTTGGAACTGGGCGTGTTTGAGATGGATGAACTAGGCCTGCACGATGTTACCAACCCTAGCCAACTGTTTGTGGGGGGCTTGGGGGGCGTGCCTCAAGCAGGCTGTGTAACGGTGTGTACGCTGGAGGGGAGTCGGCCTTTGTTGGTGGAGCTTCAGGCCTTGGTGGGTCCATCGGCTTACAGTAGCCCACGGCGAGTGGTGAATGGGGTGGATAGCAATCGGGTGCATCAAATTGTGGCCGTGTTAGAACGGCGAGTGGGGGTAAGCTTTGCCCAGCAAGATATTTACTTGAATGTGGCGGGGGGCTTAAAAACCGATGAACCTGCCAGCGATTTAGGCATTGCCTTGGCTTTGTTGGGGAGCCAGCGGAATCAGTGCGTCAAGCCCAGTACGGTGCTGATTGGCGAAATTGGGCTAACAGGGGAACTGCGTCCCGTACGTCGGTGGCGGGATAGGCTACACGAGGCCTGCCAAATTGGGTATCGGCGAGTGGTGTTTGCTAGCCCGAAAGAGTTGGATAGCCCCGCCTTGGAGGCCGTCTTGGCCGAACTGCCTGCAGGGGTGCAGTTGTTACCCGTACGCCATGTGCGGGATGCCATTATTGCCGCCATGGATAGTGTCATGGAAGAGGCGATAGACGGAGAATTAGTATAATACCATTTTTACAAATGAAGGTCGACTAGTTGATTTCTAGTAGCCTAGACTCGCAGATGAGTGCGGTGTACAGAGACGACCATAAGCTCATCGAGAATCGTAGCGACAACGAAAGCGACAGACGCCCTTTATTTATGAAATTGGTATAAGCACTAAGCTTTTTGGTGATCGCTTAGGCCACACCAATGCTTGATAAGGTTATCCACCGCAAAAGCACCCGCCCCTTGGGTGGCCAGCACAAGGCAAGTCGTAAGGTAGGTAGCGTTGAGTTCCCACGCCTCTTGGCCTTCACCGAGTGCCACAAACACGTGATCACGGGGGAGGTGGAACTGCACAATGGTGCCTAGCATAATAACGGCCAAGCTAAAGGTGGCGAGGGGAGTCAGTAGCCCCAGCACCAAGCCCAGCCCGCCTAGGAGTTCAATCACGGCTACCGAACCCTGTACCCAAGCAGGAAGCTCGGTACCCAACCACGTTAGCCAGCCAAACTGAAACTTGCCTAAGGCGTGCAACACAAAGGCACAACCAATCACAATACGTAGGTAGCACAAGCCCCAGCCCTGCCCCCAAGGCCAATGCTTAAAAAATAAGGTAGATAGATTTAAGACGCTAGACATAAAGAGGCTCGCTTTCACATTTAGAACAGAGGGCTAAAGGGCTAAACAGAACAACCCTAGTATTTATTGTAAATGAAGTAATTCTCTGTTGGCAAGCTACCCTGTTTTAGAGATACTAGGATGTACATCTTTAAACTTTTCTTCCATACTACCTTTCTAGGATGAGACTCATGAATACAACAGAAGCAACCACAACGGCTACGCCATCCACCACAAGCAACACTACCAAAAGCCCTAGCTCGTTGGCAGCACAAGCCATTGGCTTTCGGTTCACCTTGCAAGCACAAGATGGCCAAGCCCGTGCAGGCGAGTTTGTAACGCCTCATGGGGTAATTCACACCCCTATGTTCATGCCCGTAGGTACCAACAGCACGGTCAAAACCTTGACGTGGGATCAGGTGGAAGGCACGCAAGCTGAGATTGTGTTGGCCAACGCCTACCACATGTACCTTCGCCCAGGGCATCAGCTGGTGGCCAAGGCAGGGGGCTTGCATCAGTGGAGCAACTGGCAAAAGCCGATTCTTACTGATTCTGGCGGGTTTCAAGTATTTAGTCTAGCCAAATTACGCAAACTAACGGAGGCTGGCGTACAGTTCCGCTCCCCTGTGGATGGAAGCAAGCACTTTATTGGCCCTGAAGAAAGTATGGCGATTCAAAATGCCCTTGGGGCGGATATTATTATGGCCTTTGATGAATGCCCCCCCTACCCTGTGACGTTAGCCGAAGCCAAAAAGAGCTTGGATTTAACCCACCGATGGTTAGCCCGTTGTGTACAGGCCCACGCCCGTAAGCACGATCAAGCCTTGTTCCCCATTGTGCAGGGGTCTGTGTATAAACAACTGCGTGAAGAAGCGGCGGCTCATGTTGCCCAGTACGATGCGGTGGGCTACGCCATTGGTGGGGTAAGTGTCGGGGAGCCACGGCCACTGATACACGCCATCACTCGGTTTACGGCTCCGTTGTTACCTAAGCACAAACCCCGCTACTTAATGGGCGTGGGAACCGTACCCGATTTGTTGCAAGGGATTCATAGTGGGGTAGATTTGTTCGATTGTGTGTTGCCTAGCCGCAACGCTCGCCATGGTACCTTTTTAACGGCTGAAGGTAATAAGAACATCAAAAAAGCAGACTACACCGAAGATTTCACTCCGCTAGAAGAAGGCTGCGATTGCTACACCTGCCAAAATCACACCAAGGCCTATGTGCGGCATTTGTTTCGGCAAGATGAAGCCACGGCCAAAACCTTGCTGACGATTCACAACATTCGTGCCTTAATTCGGTTGACGCAACAGTGTCGGGAAGCGATTTTAGAGGGTCGTTTCGAGGCCTTCTTTACCGAACAGTGCGAACGCTGGGCAAA